>JADZAS010000028.1 GCA_020852515.1 Phycisphaerales bacterium | reverse complement strand
TGCCCTTCAACGTCGCGGCCGGGAACTCCAGCGGGTACAACTACGCCTCCGGCCGGCTCGACCACCAGACCTACTACAAATCCATCCGCGTCGAGCAGAACCACCTCCAGACGGCGGTCCTCGATCGGATTCTCCGCGCCTGGCTCGATGAAGCGGTGCTCGTCGAGGGGTTGCTGCCCCAGTCGATGCGAGCGATCGGCGTCGCCACGCCGCACACGTGGTTCTGGGATGGGATGGAGCACGTCGATCCCGCCAAGGAAGCGACGGCACAGGCCACGCGACTGGCCAATCACACGACGACACTCGCGACCGAGTTCGCCAGGCAGGGACGGGACTGGGAAGAGGAACTGCGCCAGCGGGCGCGCGAAATCGAACTCATGAAGGAACTGGGGTTGTCCCCGGCGCAGGCACAGCCGCGCGCCGACAGCCCCGACGAGTCAGACAAGGAAGAGGACGATGGCCAGAACGAAAACGCCAACGCGATCAGCATCGCAGCCTGAGAACGCGACGCCACAGTCCATCGAGATCACCGCAGCTGCGCAGATCGACATCGAGGCCGCGGCCGGCGAAGGAACGCCGGCACTGCCGCGCTTCAAGATGGTGGCCTACACCGGCGGCGCCATGCGTGTCGCCGCCTGGCGGCACCCCGTCATTCTCGATCTGGCGGGATTGAACATCCCCTCCCAGCAGCGGCCGATCCGATTCAGCCACGACCCGGCCTCGGGTGTTGGCCACACCGACGTGATCCAAATCGAATCGGGGCAACTCATCGCGTCGGGGCTGGTGTCGCGCGATACGCCGACCGCACGCGAGATCGTGACATCCTCGAAGAACGGCTTCCCCTGGCAGGCGTCGGTGGGCGCTTCGGTCGAGGAGTTCGAGTTCATCCGCGAAGGGCAGAAGGTGCTCGTGAATGGGCAGGAGTTCGCCGGCCCCGTCAACGTGGTCCGCAAGGCGACGCTCGGCGAGATCAGTTTCGTGGACCTGGGGGCGGATGGAAAGACCAGTGTGAATGTCGCGGCGATCGCCACGACTCAGGAGAACATCATGGACGGTGAGAACAAAGAC
The DNA here is from genome assembly GCA_020852515.1 of Phycisphaerales bacterium. Taxonomy (NCBI): domain Bacteria; kingdom Pseudomonadati; phylum Planctomycetota; class Phycisphaerae; order Phycisphaerales; species Phycisphaerales bacterium. The sequence goes on along the minus strand of JADZAS010000028.1, from coordinate 1,480 downwards.
ACCAGCGCCACCAACAACGGCACGGCGACACAGACCAAGCCCGAGGCGCAGGCGGATGCACTCAACCCCAATGCGAACGCCAGTGCCGTTGAGGACATCCGCGCGCAGGCGCTCGCCGAAACGACGCGCATCTCAGCGGTCCGCCGTCTCTGCGCCGGCCAGCACGATGAGATCGAAGCCAAGGCGATCCGCGAGGGGTGGGATTCCACGCGCACCGAACTGGAGATCCTCCGCGCCAATCGGCCCAAGGCGCCGGCGATCCACGTGCACGACCAGAATGTGAGCACCCAGGTGCTCGAAGCGGCGTGCATGCTCACCGCCGGGCTCGATGAACCCGAGAAGCACTGCCAGGAGCAGGCGCTTGACCTGGCCGCCAAGCGATTCCGAGGCGGCATCGGGTTGCAGGAACTGCTCCTTGAAGCGGCATGGGCGAACGGGTACAGCGGCCGCAACTTCCGCGACAGCCGCAACGTGCTCAAGTTCGCCTTCAACCCTGGAATCGAGGCGGGCCTGAGCACGATCGACATCGGCGGCATCTTGAGTAGCGTCGCCAACAAGTTCCTCCTCGAGGGCTTTTTCTCCGTCGAGCGAACCTGGCGGAACATCACTGCCGTTCGCAATGTGAGCGACTTCAAGATGGTCACGTCGTACCGGCTGGTGGGCAAGGACCAGTACGAGATCGTGGCGCCCGGCGGCGAACTCAAGCACGGCAATCTCGGCGAAGAGCAGTACACCAACAAGGCCGACACGTACGGCCTGCTGCTGGCCATCGATCGGCGCGACATCATCAACGATGACCTCGGCGCCATCACGACCGTGCCGCGCAAGTTGGGCCGCGGCTCGGGCCTGAAGATCAACGACGTGTTCTGGACCATCTTCCTGGCCAACACCGACTTCTTCAAGGTCGGCAACAAGAACTTCCTCAGTGGGGCCGACACGGCCCTGACCATCGACGGCCTGACCAAGGCCGAGGTCGCCTTCATGGACCAGGTGGATGGAGACGGCAAGCCCATCGGCATTATGCCTTCGATCATGCTGGTGCCCACGGCGCTCTCTGCCATCGGCACGCAGCTCTTCAAGTCCATGGAACTGCGCGACACCACAGCGAGCACGAAGTACCCGGTGAGCAACCCGCACCAGGGCAAGTTCCGTGTCGAGGTGAGCCGGTATTTGAGCAACGCCTCGTACACGGGCAACTCGGCCAAGGCGTGGTACCTGCTCGCGGACCCGGCCGACCTGCCGGTGATCGAGGTCGCGTTCCTGAATGGGCAGGAGTCGCCGACGATCGAGACCGCCGAAGCGGACTTCAACGTGCTGGGCATCCAGATGCGCGGCTATCACGACTTCGGCTGTGCGTTGCAGGATCCGCGTGGCGGAGTCCGCGCGAAGGGCGAGGCATGATCAGGCGCGGAATCTGAGTGATCAGTTCTCCGCGGCACACGTGAATCAGGAGTTTGAATATGACACAGGCAACATACGT
>JADZAS010000027.1 GCA_020852515.1 Phycisphaerales bacterium | reverse complement strand
AGAGGAGTTCGACATCTGGGAGGGGCTCAAGCGATGAGCCAGGACGACAAGGACATTTTCGAGAGGCTCGTGCAGGCCGCGCGAGTTCAGGGAAGGTGGGCACGGATGCTCGACGACAACGCCACGAAGGCGGAGATGAACGGCGCTGCCGAAGTCATCAAAGACTGGATGGCCAAGCAGAAGCTGTCCATCAACAACCTCGCGCAGAAGACGGGCATGGGCCGGTCGACGATCAGCCAGGTGCTCAGCGGCACCTACAAGGGCGATCGACTCGCCCGCCTCAAGGAACTGTGCGACCTCATGGATCACGAGGCCAAGGTGGCCGAGGTGGTCCGGCCCGACGGACTCGTGCAGACGCAGGGCGTCGAACTCATGATCGGCCTGATTGAGAACGTGCACGTGTCGCGCACCATCGGCGTCATCATTGCGCCGCCTGGCTTCAGCAAGACGACGGTGCTGCAGGCCGTGCACACGATGGAGAAGAACTCGATTCTCGTCGAGGCCGACCCGAAGAACTGCAACGCCAACGGGCTCATTCGACTGATTGCCGAGTTCATGGGCATCAACCTGCACATGAATTCGATCAAGCAGTTCGCCGAGATCAAGCGCACCCTGCGCGGCAGCGGCCGCCTGCTCATGATCGACCAGGCCCACGAACTCAGGCCCGACGCGTTCAACATCATCCGCACCATCAACGATCTCAAGGTGCCTGTCGTGCTCGCTGCGACGCACCTGCTGCGCGAGCGCATCCAGGCTCTCGATGACACGCAGTTCTCCAGCCGCGTATTCGGCACGCTGCCGCTGGACAAGATGATCGTCATGGGCGACGGCGGGGAGGGCGGCCCGGCGCACAGCGTCGAGGACATCATCCGGATCTGCGAGGGCGGTAAGCTGCGCTTCACCGCCGATGCCCGCGACTTCCTCTTCCGCCTCGGGAATCACCCGACGCTCGGCGCCCTGCGGCAGTGCCACCTGCTGGTGATGGCTGTCGCCCAGGCGGGGCACGGCGTCGAGAAGCCCATCAGCGCCGCCATTCTCAACAACGCGCTCAAGAAGATGCACGGCGAGGACTACCGCAAGTTTGTGCAGACCTCGCTCGATCGCTCGGTGCTGCCGCGAGTCGCCACCGCCTGAAACTGAATCAATGGCTTTCACACCCAGGCAACTTCGGTTCATCAATGTCGTGCGGCGTCGGATTCCGGCGCTGCGCGATGAAGCGCTGTGGCGCCTCGTCCTGATGCAGACCGGCTGCCACCGCACCGATGGCGTGCCGTCGCTGGCGCACCCGCGCAACAGCCACGAGGCCTTCGAGACGATAATGCATCGCCTGGCGATGTACCCGGAATCGGATCTCGATGAGCGCGAGTGGGAGAGCAAGACGAACGCCGCGGGCAAGCGCCTGCGGCGGGCGCTGGAGTCATTCCACGCCCAGTGCCGGCGGCTGGATCTGTGCGGCGATGAGGCGCTGCCTGGCTTCTGCGAGCGCATGACGGCGCGGCGGCCGGAATACCTCGATGCGCCGCCGACGCGCTGTGTGGGCGAACTGGAGCCGTGGGAACTGCTGCATGTCGTGGAAGGCTTCAAGGCCTGGATGCGGCGCGAGGCTTCCAAGCGCGGCGTCCAGGCCCCGAAGTTTGGAGGTGCGGCGTGATGTCAGCCACCTTCGCGCAGCGCGTGGTACTCCGTCATGGCGTCGAGGTAGACGTCATCGGTGGCGGCGGCGTGCTTGCGCTGCCGGGCCGGCGCGACGCAGCCGCGCTCCTTGAGGAACGCGACCGCGACGGCCACCTGCGTGAACGGCGGGGTACGGGCGGCGACGCCGCCGCTGATCACCTGGATGATCGACTCGATTGTAAATGCGGCGCCTTCGAGACAGTCGATGGCGCTGGCGACATCTTCCAGAACCGCCTTCGTGCAGATGTGCTCGTAGGGTTGTCCTCTCCGCGGCTCGACGCGGCGCACGAGAACGCCCGTAGGGCCCTCGACGATGAACGATTCGTAGAGTGGAGTGGGCATCATTCAGTCCTCCCGAGTTTCACTGAGGTCGAAGATGGCGACCACCGCCAGCAGCCCGACGAGCAGCGCCGTGCGCTCATCGAATCCGGTGAGGTCGCCCGCGGCGCAGGTGCGGATCAATGCGGCCTTGTCGGCGGCGGGCATTTCGGCCAGGGTGTCGCGCATCGTGGCGCGGGTCTGGTCGGCATGCGCGACCAGTCGCTGGACATCGCGGTCCATCGATCACGCTCCTTTCCGGGCCGTGAACCGGCCCTTGTCGGCTTTGATGAACCGCGCGTCGTCGCCCTTGGCTTTGATCTCGCGGATCATCGCCGAGTAGAGCGTGGCGTGCGGCGTGGCGCCGTTGGTCTTCCAGCCCGCCGCGATGGCGCGCTCGGCGATGGCCTTGGCGTCGAGCGGCTCCTTGGCCTTGGCGAGCACCTGGGCGGCGGCGTCGAGGCCGCTGAGGCCTTCGCGCTTCTTGCGCGGCTTGGCTTCCTTGCCCTCGGCTGTCTTCGCAGCGGTGCGAGCCTTGGGCGCGCCGCGGTCGGGCGGCATGGTGATGCCGATCTGCGCCGGGGACTTGCCGGTGAGCTGCTTGATCGCCTCCTTGATGTGGAAGACGCCGGTGACGGCGCCCGCCGCATCGAGTTCGCGGTAGCCGGTTTTCTCATCGACGGGCGAATCGGCTGGTGCGCGGAACAGCAGCGGCGTGCGGCCGTCGATTCGGAAGTACAACTCGTAGAGCTTGCCGTTGCGCTTCCAGCAGACATGGTTCTTGCTGATGGGCAGGTCCTGGACAAGCGTGGTGATCTCGGCGGTGTCGTCCTTGTTCACCAGCGCGATGCGCGGCCGCGCGTGGCGCTTGGGTGCTCGCGGCGGTCCCTGCTGGGCCGCCGCCTCCTGGGCCTTCTTCACCCAGCGCGAGCGCTCCTTGCCGTTGACGATCTCGGTCTTCAGCACGAGGCCCTTGGCGGCGGCCTGGGCGTCGCGCTCGGCGATGCGTGCAGCATCTCCATCAACAACGCGGCCCCGGGGTTTCACTCCCGGGGCCGACGCGGCGTCATTCGGATTGGCGGGGGCCGATGGTGGCGGCGTGGCCGCCTTGGTGCGCTTCGTGCTCTTGCCCTTGGGACTCGTCTTCTTCGTTGCCATGCTCGTGCTCCTTTCGCAGTTCGAGCGGTTGAAATGGGCGCAGCGTCGAACGTCGACGCGGCGCGTGATGGGT
>JADZAS010000026.1 GCA_020852515.1 Phycisphaerales bacterium | reverse complement strand
CGCGCGCCAGCGCACCGGGTCAGGCGCGACTTGTGCGCTGACTTCTCAGAAACGCAAATAAACGGATTAAAACTCGCCTGCACCCCCTCCAGAAAAATGAAAATCGACGAAAATCGCCCAAAAGCCGTGACCATTTGGCGCTCTGGGCAAAATGAGCGTCGTGGCGCGCACGGCGCTGCTTGAAAACCCGCGCACGGAATCGCTCCCGTGCGCAGGGCGTGCGCGCCACCCGGTGCGCGCCCGTGTTGGCACGCGATTTGCCTCGCACATTTCTGAAAATCGCCCCTGCCGCCCGCGCCACCCGGCACAATTCTTGCATGGCCACCCACTCCACCGCGCCCCACCCCCGCACTCACATCGCAAAATCAAGCCCCGCCGCGCACACCAGCGCACGCGTATCGATATGAGGTGATGACGCGCTGCAACGCCCCAACCCGCCGCGACGGCGCCCCAGGCATGGCCATGCCCGGGCGTTGTTCATCCCCTCGCTGCCTCGATCCCTCGATGCCTTCCCCCACCCCATCACCCACTCACCCCGTCACCCACTCACTTCGCTCGCTCCCTCGGTGGCTGCTGATGCCCAGTGTCTGGTGCCTGGGTACTCGTCATACGCGTACCCGAAGGCGCGAGCCAGACCACTCGCATACACTCTCGCCGCCATGGCGGAGAAGAAGGTCATCGATCATTTCGTCGAAGTGCGGCCGGGCGGCTATGCCATGCCCTCGGGCGCGACGCAGGTGCAGCGGCGGGCCGCGGAGAAGATCAAGGCGGCCGCCGAAGCGGGCGAGATCCGCCTCTTTGGCGACACGGCTGCGGCGCACGTGGCCAACACCAAACCCATCAAGCCCGCGCACCGCCTCGCGGACCCTGACACGCGCCTCTACGTCGGCGACTGCCGCGATGTGCTGGCCAACCTGCCCGACAAGGGGCAGGTCGATCTCATCTTCGCCGATCCGCCCTTCAACTGGGATGTGCCCTACGACGAGTGGCGTGATGGCATGCCCCGCGCCGAGTACGAGAGATTCACCTTCGACTGGCTCGACGGCTGCATCAACGCCCTCTCGCCGTGCGGCAGCCTGTGGGTCAACATTCCCGATGACACCGCCGCCGAGATCGTCATGCATCTCAAGCGCCGCGGCCTGACCATGATCAACTGGTGCATCTGGCACTTCCGCTTCGGCCAGCATCGCCATACGTCGTTCATCATGAGCAAGGTGCACGCGCTCTACTTCGCAAAGGATCCGCAGAATCGCATCTGGAATCCCGATGCGGTGCTCGAACAGTCGGACCGCGCTGCGATCTACAACGACCCGCGCACGCACGCCAAGGACGAGAACAAGGGCATGCGCGTGCCGATGGATGTGTGGTACGGCAAGTACTGGGGCCGCATCCAGGGCAACAACAAGGAGCGTCGGCCGCTGCATCACAACCAGATTCCCGAGGTCTATCTCGAACGCGTCATCCGCGCCTGCTCGAACGAAGGCGATCTCGTGCTCGATCCATTCCTGGGCAGTGGCACGACATGCACCGTGGCGCGAGCCCTCAAGCGCCGCAGCATCGGCATCGAGTTCGGCACAGGCAACGCGAAGTCCGCCTTCGAGCGCATCAAGTCCGGCCCGGTCCACCTCGCCGGCGATGAGAAGATGTCCAGCGCGATCTTTGAGGAGCGCAAGCCCCGGGTGCGGCGAACGAGAGCATCTGGAGCATCAGGCGCGCCGCGTAACGGCGTGCACGAGTCCCGCGGCTGAGAGGCACGCCGCACGCCGCACGCCGCACGCCTCGATCACGGCATCAGCGAATCGGGAATCTGATAGAGCGGCGCCAGCAGCAGAAAAAGTTCGCCGATGAGCGCCATGACCGCGACGATGGGAACCAGCGCCAGCAGAATCGTGAGACGGCGCAGCAGGACGCCGGCCACCGTAACGATGACAAGAGCCGCGGGCACGGCGAGCATCCAGCCCGGCATCGATTGTCCAGTCCGCCGACCGGCCATCCACTGCGAAGCCATGACGAGGCGCTGCGTCGTCGCCGGCAGGCTGCTGTCGAGGCTGTCGTAATTGTCCGCAACTTTGGGAACCAGCAGCACGAGAAAGCCCGCCTGCACGACGATCCACACGTAGATCACTGCGAGGTAATACCACAGCGCCACGCGCCGGTGGACGGTCTTAAGCTGCTTGAGGATGTCGGCTTCGCTGCTGGTGCTCATCGGATCCTCCTCAGCGGCTGCGGGCGCTGTGCCTCTGCCCGGCGCCTTGCGCCAGCGTCGAGCGCACAAACTGCCGGGCGCGATGATCGGCGTCCATGACTTCGTCGAGCGATTGCGCTGCGCCATGCTCAATCGCGTCCAGCGCTTCCTCGGCGAGTTGCGAGATGCGGCCGAAGGCGATGCGGCCGTCGAGAAACGCGGCGACTGCCTCTTCATTGGCGGCGTTGAAAATGGCTCCGCTCGTGCCGCCCGTTTCGACCACGTGCCGCGCCAGGCGCAGGGCCGGAAAGCGATCCTCGTCGGGCGCTTCGAAGTCGAGCCGGCGCAGCGCCGCCCAGTCGATGCGCGTCGCGCAACCCGGCGGCCGGGCCGGCCAGGTGAGCGCGTATTGGATCGGCGTGCGCATGTCGGGCGCGCCCAGTTGCGCCAGCACCGAGCCGTCATCGAACTCGACCAGGCTGTGAATGATCGACTGCGGATGCACGATGACTTCGATGCGCCTGGCATCGAGGCCGAAAAGCCACTTCGCTTCGATGACTTCCAGCGCCTTGTTGGTCATCGAAGCGCTGTCAATGGTGATCTTCGCGCCCATCTTCCAGGTGGGGTGGCTGAGCGCCTGCTCGACGGTCGCCTCGGCGATGCGCTCGGCAGGCCAGGTGCGAAACGGCCCGCCCGAGGCCGTGAGAACGATGCGGCGAATGTGATCGAGGCACATCGGTCGATCCGGCGCGGCGCCGCTGGCGCTGCGCGACTGGAGGCACTGGAAGATCGCCGAGTGTTCTGAATCGACGGGCAGGATGTTCACGCCGCGCCGCTCGGCCAGCGGCATGATGATCTCGCCGGCCGCGACCAGTGTTTCCTTGTTGGCCAGCGCGATGTCGCAGCCGCGCTCGATGGCCGCGGCCACCGCCGACAGGCCCGCAGAGCCGACGATGGCCGCGACGACGATGTCGCACTCGACTTCTTCGACGAGGCGTCGCGCCGCATCATCGCCCGTGAATGCGATGGGATCTGTGTCCGGGTGCGACTGGCTCGAGGCCTTGGCAACAGCGAGGTGCCGCACCTGGTGCCGCTGCGCCTGCTCGCGCATGAGTTCGACGTTCGAACCTGTCGCGAGGCCGACGATCTCCAGCGAGCCCGGCTCGATCGAGTTGAGATGCTCAATCACGTGCAGCGTGGAGCGGCCGATCGAACCGGTGCAGCCGAGCACGATCACGCGTCTGGTGCGGCTGGTGGCTGGCATCGAGAGTTATGCCTCGTCTGCGGGCTGAACGCTGGCGAGTTCGGCGGCGGTGAGGCGCCGCCGGCTGCCGTAGAGGCGGCGGCGGGGCTTGGAGATCTTCACTTCCGCCTGCTCGGCCTGGCGCTCGCTGGCCGAGCCGTTTGATGCCGCCTTCGGGGCCGGTTCCGCTGCGGGGCTGCTTGGCGCGGCAGATGAACGGGGCTTGCCGTTCTCCGCCGCATTCTCCGCCGATGAGTTCTTCGACCTTCGGCGGCGCTTCTTCTTGCTGCGCGCTGCTTCTGACGCAGCCTCGCCGGCCGAATCCGCGGCTTGAGATGGCTCCGATGCTTCTGAGGCCCCGGCGGCGTCGGCGAACTCGGCCACCGCTTCGGCGGCTGCCTGCTCGCCCGCTTCCGCATCTCCCTTGCGCCGCGAGCGCCGCCGTCGCCGCTTCTTCTTTCCCGCTTCAGCCGGTGGGCGGGACTCGGCCTGCTCACCTCGTGCCTCGCTTTGCGAAGGCGCTGGCGCGGTTGCTTCTGGCGCCGGTTCGGCGGAAATCTCCTGATCCACCGCTGCTTTCGTTTGCGCGGCCTCACCAGGCTCGCCCGACTTGCCGCGTCCGCGGCGGCCGCGCCGCCGGCGCTTCTTCTTGCCGCCCGAGGCGCTTTCGCCATTGGCAGCAGCGGCTGAAGGCTCCGGTTGCCGGGTGGGCTGCTCGGCTGGTGCGCCTTCGCCTCCCTCGCGTCCCTTCTTCGAACGACGGCGGCGGCGCTTGCGCTTGCGCTGACCGGCTTCGCCCGGTTCGCCCTGCTCGGCCGGTTCGCCCAGTTCAGGCTGCTCATCTTCACCCGCTTCGAGCACCTGCACTTCGACTTCGCTGTCCTCATCAGGCGGCTCGGCGAGCGCGATCTCGCGCACCACGCGCTCCGGCTCGTGCGTGACCGCCCGAGGTTCGAGCGGCGGCAGCTCCTTGGGGAACGAAGAGGCCAGCGCGGCGAGTTCCAGATCCGTCTTGCGGTCGTCGTAGGCGTAGAAGTCCACGCGCTCAGGCGCAATCTCATGACTCACGCGGATGTCGATGCGCTTGCCCGTTTCCGTTTCGATCGCGACGATCTCGCGGCGCTTGCGGCTGAGCAGCACGCCCGCCACCGCCTGGCCCACCGCCACTTCGAGCGACGCCACGCGCGGGTGCGCGATCCAGTACGCCATGTCGCGCATGGCTTCGTTGGCCGTCGAATCGGGCGTGACCAGCAAGCCGCGCCCCTCGCACGTGGGGCACGGCATGGAATGCGCCTTGCGCAGCGGCGGCCGCATGCGCTGGCGCGTCATCTCGATCAGGCCGAACTGGCTGATGCGCAAAAACTCAGTCTTGGCCCGGTCGCGCTTGAGGTTCTCGCGCAGGCGCGTTTCGAGTTCGCGGCGGTGCTCGCCTGAGTTCATGTCGATCGTGTCGAGCACGATCAGGCCGCCGAGGTCGCGCAAACGCAACTGACGCGTGATCTCGTCGATGGCCTGCATGTTGGTTCGAAAGGCCGTGGTCTCGGCATCGCGGAACTGGCGCATGCGGCCCGAGTTCACGTCGATGACGACCATGGCTTCTGCCGAGTCGATGATGATCGAACCGCCGCCGGGCAGCGGCACCTCGCGCGAACGCGTGCTGCGCAACTGTTCTTCGACGCCGAAGCGGTGGAAGATCGGCACGCGATCGCGGTAGGCCACGACCTCCGGCCCCTTGCGCCGCGGCGCGACGATCTGCAAAAACTCGACCACGCGATCCATCGCCTGCTCGTCGTCAACGACAATCTGTTCGAGGTCGGCTGCGGAAACATCGCGAATCGTGCGGATGAGCAGATCGGATTCGACGTACAACTCGGCGGGCGCCTTGGCGGTGGCTCGCTGGTTCTCAATCGTCTTCCACAGGCGCTGCAGGTAGGCCAGGTCGCGCTTGAGTTCGGTTTTGAGTGCGGTGAGTCCTGCGGTGCGGAGAATGAAGCCGAATCCTTCGGGCAGCTCGAGCGAATCGAGGATCTTGCGCATCGCTCGGCGCTGGTCGAGGTCTTCGACCTTGCGCGAGACGCCCAGCTGCTCCATGTGCGGCATCATGACCAGCAGCCGGCCGGGAATCGAGAGGTAACTCGTCAGCGTCGGGCCTTTGGTGCCGATGCCCTCCTTGAGCACTTGCACGAGGATCTGCTGGCCGCGCTTAAGGCAGTGCTGGATCGGCGGGCGCTGGCGGTGGGGGGTCTTCTGGCCGACGGCCTCGGTGGTGTCCGAGTCCTCGCCGGGGAAGTGCATCGGGTGCAGGTCGGAGACGTGCAGGAACCCGTTGCGACCGACTCCGAAGTCGATGAACGCCGCCTGGATGGCCGCCTCGACGTTGACGACCTTGCCCAGGTAGATGTTGCCGACGTGAAGGCTGTGCGCTTCGCGCTCGGTGTAGATTTCTTCGAGCCGCCCGTTTTCGAGCAGTGCGATGCGCGTCTCGTCGCCGGGCGCGTGGTTGACGATCAGTTGCTTTTTGATGGAGGCCATGGACCACGGTCTTTCCGTGTGGTCAATCGGCGCGGCCAGGGATCAGGCTCGGCTGGAGAGACGGACGCAGCGCGCAGCCGGCCGGAGTGGATTCCACCGCTCGGCAAGACTGACTGTGCGCTCAGCGCGACCATCGGCCATCCGTCCGCCCGTCATGGGCGCTGCTCGATTGTCGCTGCGGCGTCACCACTGGTCCTTCTGAGGGACCGGGCCTGATCGGAATCAACTCTGCCACCCACCAGGGCGACGGGGCGACCGATCCGGCAACATGAACAGCACGCAGCAGGCGTGATTCGAAAGAGGGGGCGTATCGGTCAAGCCGACCCGCCGCCGACGGAACGACCGTCGTACCCCTCGGGCATTACCTTGCGCGTCTCATCTCGAATGAAATTCAGGACTTGACGCTCAGAATCGAACGAACCGACCTTCCGGGCGATAAGTTCACACGTTCTGGTATCGACCGCGCGGATGACCCTCTTGATGTCGGGTATCGCCGATGGAACCAATGAAAGATTACGCAGCCCGATCCCGATCAGCAACATGATGTAGTCTGGGTCCGAAGCAATTTCCCCGCAAAGGCTGACGCCAATGCCCCCGCGCCGACCCGAACGGATACAGTCCTTGATGAGCCGCAGGACCGCCGGATGGGCCGCGGAATAGAGGTTCGCCACCCGCTCGTTGGTCCGGTCCACCGCCAAGGTGTACTGAATCAGGTCGTTCGTCCCGATCGAGAAGAAATCCACCTCGCGGGCAAAGGCGTGGCTCATGATCGCCGCCGAGGGCGCCTCGATCATGATTCCCACGGGCACGTCGCGGTTGAAGGCAACCCCTTCCTCCTCGAGGTCCTCCATCACGTCGTTCAGCACCATCTTGGCTTGCCGCAGTTCGAGCGGACCGGTGATGAGCGGGAACATGATCCGCAGGTCGCCTTCGGTCGAAGCCCGCAGGATGGCGCGCAACTGGGTCTTGAAGATCGGCAGGTTCTGCAGGCAGAAGCGGATCGACCGGCAGCCCAGCGCGGGATTGCGCTCGGGCGACTCCGAGCGGCCCTGCGTGTACTTGTCTGAGCCCAGGTCCAGCGTGCGGATGGTGATCGGCCGGCCTTTGCTCATGCGCACCGCGTCGCGGAACGCCTCGTACTGCTCTTCCTCCGATGGGTCGCGATCGTGGGCGAGAAAGAGAAACTCGCTGCGAAACAAGCCGACGCCGTCGCCGCCGTAGCGCTCGACGAGTTCGACCTCAAAGGGGAACTCGATGTTGCCGTACAGCTTGATCCGCACCCCGTCAGTCGTCTCGGCTGGTTCGCGCGCGACGTCGGCGAGCGATTTTTGATAGGTTTTGCGGACCTCGATGCGCTTGCCGTACTGCTCGAGCGTGGCCTCGTCGGGATCGATGATCAGCACGCCGCGATCGCCATCCACGATGAGCAGATCATCCTCGAAGATGTCGGTCATTGACCGTTCGAGGCCGACGATGGCGGGGATCGCGATGGATCTGGCCATGATGGCGGTGTGGCTGGTTCGGCCGCCGGCGTCGGTCACGAAGGCCTTGACGTGATTCGTATCCAGGCCGACGGTCTGACTGGGCGTGAGATCGTGGGCGACGATCACCACCTCGCCCTCCACCTGCTTGAGCCGGCTCTGGGTCTCACCGACGAGATGGCGCAGCAGGCGGCGGTCGAGGTCGAGCAGGTCTGATACCTTGGACCGGAATGCCTCGCTGTCCAGGGCGCGGAACTTGTCCGCCATGGCTTGGATTTCGTAAGTGACCGCCCAGTCCGCAGTTACTTCCTGCTCCTGGATCCGCTGGTGCACCGGCTCGAGAAAGTTGTCATCGCGGAGCAGAAAGATGTGGAATTCCAGGATCTTCGCCGCTTCCGGGTCAAACTCCCGCGCGATGCGGTCGCGGAGGGCCTGGAGCTCGGCAATCGAGGCCGCGACGGCCGCGTCTAGGCGCTCGTGCTGGTGGGGGATGTCGGAAGTGGAGATGTGGCGTTTAGGGACGTGCAGCGCGATGTCATCGAGGACGAAAGCCCGGCCGATGACCACTCCCGGAGAAACGCCGATTCCTTTGAGTAACTGCATGCTGTCGCGCCTGGTTCGGGCGGGCTGCTGGAGAAGCCGCGTCCGCGCCCCTTTTTTTCGGGTTGCCACAGGGTAGCAGAGGTTGCCTGTTTTCACAAGTCCGGCTGTGGATAACCGCCGAACTTTCACCGCCTCTTTCCCGGCCCCGCGGCGGGGAAAATCAAGAATCCCGCCCTCCCGGCCGATCTTCATGGATCGACATGGCAGCCGATTGCCACGACAGCTCGTCGCCGCTCGCGCCCGCCGGCGCGGAGGTCCGCCGCACCGGCCGCCTGCGCTGCAACATGCTCGAATGCACGCTGGGCGACGTGATCGACATCTCCGCCGCCGGAATGCGCGTGCGGCACAAGGGCTCGCCGCGCTTCGCCGTGGGCGAGTGCATCGCCCTGTCGCTCGTGTTTGCATCAGCCGAGGTGCGGCTGGAGACGCGCGTGGTGTGGATGCGCCGGACCGGCTTTCGGCGACACGAAATCGGCCTTGAGTTCTCCAGACTCGACTCGCAGACCCGCGACGGCCTCGTCGAAATCGCCCGCTGCGCCACCAAACTGGCCAACTTCCGCCCCGAGGCCGCCTGACTCCGCCTGACGCCGCGATTCACGCCTCGGCGTTGGGGTCGGGCACCGGATGGCTCGCCGGATCAGACGGGCTTCGCGAGCCCGTCTTGCGGTCACGGGCCAGCATGTAAATGTTGCGCAGGTAGATGGGAAGGCCGAGCAGTTGGCCGAGGATGCCGATGGGCTCGCGCTGGAGCAGGAAGTAACTGAGCAGGATCGTCGAGCCGCTCAGGCTCAGCCACCAGAAGCCCAGGGGCACGATGCTGCGGCCGGCGCGTTCGCTGACGATCCACTGCAGCGCGAAGCGGCCCATGAACATCGCCTGTCCGAACAAGCCGAACAGAAACAGGGCGATCGCCGCGCCCGACCTGCCGTAGAACAGGCTCACGAAGGGCACGCGCGACGCCGGGTGGTTGAGTTCGCGGCTGTAGACGTACTGGCCCGAGCCGTCCGCTGCGGGCTCGTACCACGCGACCACGCCGCGATCCGTACGGACCTGGATCGCCGCTGATTCGGCGGGGACTTGGTCGTCGGGAGGCGTCCCGGCGTCCTGGGCCAGAGCCGGCGTTGTGCAGGCGAGGAAGAGACTTGAAACGAGAATGAAGAGCAGACGCATGACGAGCGCTCCCGGGGGTGATCGCCCCTCGCCCACGGGGCGCACGAGCATAGGCCGCCGCCGCAGACGCCACAGTTCAGGCGCAGCGTTGGTCAAGTGAGAGGCGCCGCTGGTTAAGCGGCGAGGCTTCGGGGCCTGAGTCTGATCGAAGGGTGCGAGCGCAGGCTCTGCCCGCCGCGGGCACCGGCCGCTACGATGACTGCCCATGTCCAGTGTTCTGCTCACCGGCGGCGCCGGTTTTATAGGTTCGCACCTGGCCGAAGCGCTGCTCGCTCGCGGCGACGCTGTCACCATCATCGACGACTTCGCGCCCTTCTACCCGCGAGCCATCAAGGAGCGCAACCTGCAGCCGGCGCTGCGCGGCGGAGCGAATCTCATTGAGGGCGACATCACCAGCGCTGCGGACGTGAAGCGTGCTTTCGACGCCGCCCGGCCGGATGCCGTCGTGCACCTGGCCGCGTGCGCCGGGGTGCGGCCGAGCATCGCTGAGCCTGCGCGTTACGCACACGTCAACGTCGTCGGCACGCAGCGCCTGCTCGACGCGGCGGTGCAGGCCGGTGCGCAGCACTTCATCGTCGCGAGTTCATCGAGCGTCTACGGCAACAACTCAAAAGTGCCGTTTGCCGAAACGGATGACGTGAGCCGGCCCATCAGCCCCTACGCCGCGACCAAGGTCGCCACCGAACTCATCTGCTCCACGGCGGCCCATCTGCACCATCTCAGCGTCACGGCCTTGCGTTTCTTTACCGTCTTCGGCCCGCGCCAGCGGCCGGACCTGGCGATTCACAAGTTCCTCAAGCGCATCGCGCAGGGCGAGGCGATTCCCGTCTTCGGCGACGGCTCGACCAGCCGCGACTACACGTACATCGACGACATCATCGACGGCGTCATTCGCGCCATCGACCGCTGCGGGCAGGTCGAGCGATTCCGCTGCTACAACCTCGGCGGCGAGCATCCCGTGACGCTGGCGCAGATGATCGAAGCGGCAGAGCAGACCGTCGGCCGCAGGGCCGTGATCGACCGGCAGGGCAACCAGCCTGGCGACGTGGTGCGTACCTGGGCTGATCTCACGCGCAGCCGGGCGGAACTGGGCTACGAGCCGCGCACCAGTCTGGTCGAAGGCATGGCAAGGCAGTGGCAGTGGCTGCGCGCCGAAGCGCGCTGAGCCACTTGCCACTGGGGCTTGAACTACGCCGTTGAGATGTGTTCGCCGCCGGAGTCCTTGAGTGCTTCGCGGGCGCGGCGCTTGTCTTCGGCCGTTTCGCAGTGGACTCCGACGAGGACCTTGCCCTCTTCGAATGCGTCGGAGTAGTGCTTCACCTCGTGTTCGGGGATGACCAGCCCGATGAGGCCGCCGATGATGCCGCCGCCGGTGGCGCCGGCGCCCGCACCGGCCAGCGCTGCGATGACTGGACCGGCCACGACGACGCCCGCGCCGCCGGTGGCGATGGCGCCCACGGCGGTCAGGCCCGCGACGAGCGCGCCGATGGCGCCGCCGGTGCCGGCCCCGAGCGCGACGCCCTCGGGCAGTTTGGAATGCGAGTCGATGCCGAACGACTCGCGCTGGAAATTCTCGCTGGCGACGAGGCTGATTTCATCCCCGGAGACTCCGCGCGACTCGAGCGTGCGCACCGCGATGGCGGCGTTCTGAGGCGAATCGAAAAGTGCTGTAACGGTCGTTGCCATGTCATTCTCCCTTTTTGAGTGAGACGCGAACTGGATACAAGCAGCCTCTGGCGCGGCATGGCCGGCCGTGCCCCTCCGCACGGCCGGCGTACTCGCACGTGTCTCATCGCGCGATCGGTGCTCGAGAACCGGTCGCCATTTCGTAGCCCGAGGCGATGGGGTGCCGCAGTCAGCGGCGCCGGGCAGTTCGCCGAAGTCGCCGTTGCCGGCGGCGATCCCAATCGCTCTGGCCGCGGCATCGGCGCCAGCCGGTCACCAGGTCGAGATCCGGGTCTGCAAGCACGGTGTATCGCTCGGCGCCGCCGATGCGGTTGGCCGGATCGCAGATGTCAATCGCGCCTGCCGGTTGCGCTGCGCCTCGGCAGATTTCGCCGTGGTCGGCCCATCCATCGGCAGTGGTGTGCGGAATCGAAAACGGTTTGCCCGGCATCGCTTACACCTCTTCCTCACCGCCGGTGGGGGCATCGCGCCTCGTGCACGCGCCGCCTGGCGCCCGCCGTCAATGGCGACAGCGGGGTCGAGTTTTACGGGCGGTCAAATGCGTTTCACTGCGGTTAGGCAATGAAACGCTGAACTCCGCAGCGGCAGAACCGCGGACCGAAGACGGTCCGCCGCGCGGGGCGTGAATTGTCTTCCATCAGTCCATCAGTCTGGGGGTCAGAGGCTCGATCAACGGCTCGCAGCCCGGCGCACGCGGGGCATCGCCGCCGAGGCGCGATCCACCTCGGCCCGGCGCTCCAGACGGCCCTGGCCGACTGCACTGGCAGCGGCCGCGGGCGCACGCGGCGGCGCAGAAAGATCGCAGCGTCCAGCGAGGCCTGCGCGTTGGTCTTTTCCGCCGCGCGGAATATCATCAAGCCGGTTTCAAGTGGGTTGTTTTGTGCGGCGCATGGGCCGGTGGCGGCAAGGGGAGCGCCTGCACGCACGATCGATAGACCAATTGAATGGCCCGGTGTTCGAGCCGGAGTTCCGGTTGCGTCCTGAACCCCGCCGCGAGTTCGCTCGGTTCGATTCGCGCGCGAGGCGGAAGTCGCGATCGGTTCGGTTTTGGAGTTACGCTCCGGGACCACCATGCACAACCTCCAGACGTCGCCGACCTCAGCGTCCGCGACGAGTGTTCGTAGGTTACCCGGCGGCAATTAACGAATTGTGATTTCGAGATGAAAAGGGTCTCATTCTGCGTTGCCACGTTTTGCGTCGCTCTGCAACGTCCGCTGAGAGCAGCCTTTCAGACAGGAGCAACGGCGTGATTCTGTTGGTCGGGAGTACTCCGGGCCCCATTCAACTCGTGCAGTCGGCGCTGCGTGCGCACGATCTGCCCGTGGAGACCAGCGCCACCGTGCGCGAGGGTCAGGAGCGGGCGCTGCACCGACTCCACGAACTGATCATCATCGAGCGTACGCTGCCCGATGGTGACGGCGTCGAATTCTGCCGCACGCTGAGGTGCAAAGGAATCCTCGCGCCGATTCTGATGATCGACGCGGCCCCCGGCGACGGGCGCGGGCCTGGCCGGGGCGGGCCGGACGAGGTGCTCGCCGCGCCATTTTCGAACGAAGAACTGATCGCACGGGTCCGCGGCCTGCTGGCGACGACGGGATACGCCGCAGCGGTGGCGCCGCTCGCGTGGGATGACCTCGAACTCGATGCGCATCGCGGCTGGGCGCGGCGGGGCGAGCGGCGCATCCGGCTGTCTCAGATCGAAGTTGCGCTGCTGACATACTTTATCACCCACGCCAATCGCCCCATCAGCCGCGAGGAAATCAGTGGCGGCGCCCTGCACCCGGGCGATGAGGCGACGCCTGACGCCATTGACGTGCTCATCTCCAACGTGCGCGCCAAGGTCGATTCGACCGGCGAGCCGCCGCTGCTTCGCGTCCGGCCCGATGCGTGCTACGAGTTCGGCGGGCGTTGGGAGCAGCCCGCCCGCCACTCGGGCGCGCCGCGCTGAAGGCGCCGTCGGTCCCGCGCCGGCGCTCGTCCGCGCGCCATCATGAGCGCCGCGGAAGCGGTGTCCCTCATTTGCAGCGTGAATTACGCGCTTTTCACTCGCGATTCATCCGCGGTTCATTTTGCGTCTGTAAATTCTCAGTGTTCGCATACCGGTCCCGTCAACGACAACCGAACATCAAGTGAGAAGGACGCTCGACATGAACGAGAACAGGTATGATGCTCACGCAGCAGCCCAGCAACACCAGCAGCGTGGCTCAGGCGAGTCGCGCTACGGCGACTCTCTGACGCCGGCACAGCAGTATGAGCAGCAGAGGCAGGGACAGGGCGGCTACGGCCAGCAGAACCGTCCCAACCAGCAAAGCAGCACCTTTGACTATCGCTACGGCCAGCGCCGCGGACCCGAGCAGTACGGCTACCGTGAGAATTACGGCTCGATGGAGGATTCTCCGCGGCGCTTCGGCGCGTCGCAGGAGGGACATCATCAGATCTCGCCCGGCGGACGCTTCGAAAACGACTACGGCAGCCAGTCGCAGCAGCGCGGCGGTCAGCAGCGCGGCGGTGAATGGCCGCAGGACGACGGCGGTTCCTACGGCCAGTCGCAGCATGAATCCTCTTTCGGCGGCGGATACGGCGGCGGCATGATGAGCCGCGGTTCCGAGCAATACAGCAACCCATACAGCAACCCATACGGCGGCCAGCAAGGTGGATTCCAGTACGGCGGCGGTCAGCAGCGCGGCCAGTACGGCGAATATGGCTCGCAGCAGTACGGCGGCGGCCAGTATGGCGGAAGCGAATATGGCCAGTACGGCGGCGGCCAGTACGGCGGTCAATACGGCGGCGGCCAGCAGCAGCGCGGCCAGTACGGCGGCGCTGAATACGGCAACCAATACGGCGGTGGCCAGGGCTACGGCGGCTACGGCGGCTACGGCGGCTTTGAGGGCACGGGCCGGCGCGAAAGCGGCTCGTACGCCGGCATGGGCGGCATCGGCGGAGTGAGCGGCTTTGGGCAGTCGCAGCGCGGCTCGGACGGCGACTCCGGACGCCGGCGCTACGGCAAGCCGCCCAAGAACTTCCAGCGCTCGAGCGACCGCATTCGCGATGACATTGCCGAACGCCTCATGAGCGAGCCGGGCATCGACGCCAGCGACGTGGACATCCGCATGCAGGAGCGCAACGTCGTGCTCGAGGGCACCGTGCCCGACCGATGGATGAAGCGCTACATCGAGGACGTGGCCGAGGAAGTCATGGGCGTGGAAGATGTTGAGAACCACATCCGCGTCAAGCGCGAGTCTTCGCGGTCCGAAC
Source organism: Phycisphaerales bacterium (assembly GCA_020852515.1). NCBI lineage: Bacteria > Pseudomonadati > Planctomycetota > Phycisphaerae > Phycisphaerales > Phycisphaerales bacterium. The sequence goes on along the minus strand of JADZAS010000026.1, from coordinate 78,845 downwards.
AGAACGAAGAAGAGTCATCGAGCGCCGGGCGATCCGGCTCGAAGAACTCCGGCGCCGCGAGCAAGAGCGGATTGAACACCGCCGGATCATCGGCGCGCGGCAGTTGAGCCGGCGCGACTGCTGTCGCCTCGCCGCGGTGTTCGGCGGCGGGTGCACAATCAGCGTTCGTTGCGAAGACGTCTCCGCAGCGGACCACGAATGACTTCCGCGGCGCCTGGACGCCAGGCGCTGCGGGAGTCAGGTTGGGGAGAGAGAGTCTGCATCGCGCTCGTGCGCCTGTCGCACGAACAATCGCGCCGCTGAGCGGCGCGAGATGCAGGCGGGAGCGTCGAATCGGGACAGACGTGCGGGTAGCCATCGCTTCGCGCACACCAAATATACGTGTTTGCGCGCGGCACTGGTGCATCCCACGTCTGTCCTGGACCTCCCAAACACTCGCCGCCCCGCTCAGGCCGTGTCTGATTCGCGGCAAGCGGGTTTGGTCAGGCGTGCGGGGAAGGTTCAGGCCGCGCGCCGCTGCTGACATCTACAATGGCGAACGGTGAAGCACCATGATCAGCGCGCTCCAGAAGTACCGTGCAAAGCGGGACTTTCAGCGCACGCCTGAACCGACCGGGAGCAAAGCACGCGGGACTCGCGGCGACCACCATTTCGTGATCCAGAAGCACGCGGCCCGCCGCCTGCATTACGACCTGCGACTCGAATTGGACGGCGTGCTCAAGAGTTGGGCCGTGCCCAAAGGGCCCAGTCCCAATCCCGCAGAGAAGCGACTTGCGATCGAGGTCGAAGATCATCCGCTCGACTACGCCGACTTCGAAGGCGTCATTCCGCAAGGCGAGTACGGCGGCGGAACCGTGATGGTCTGGGACCACGGCCGGTGGGACTCGGACGCCCGCGACCCCGCCCGCGCGCTCAAGCTGGGCAAACTTACTTTCGAACTGCACGGCGACAAACTGCAGGGCGGATGGTCGCTCGTGCGCAGCCACTCGCCGGTCGATCGCGGCCGGGATGCAAAGCAGCAGTGGCTGCTCATCAAGCGCGATGACGAGTTCGCCACGCACGAGCCGGGTTCGCAATGGCTCGACGCGCACGATCGCAGCGCCATCAGCAACCTCAACATGGACCAGATCCGCCATAAGTCGGAGCGCGTCTGGAGCCGCGATCCCAAAGTTGCGCAGGAACAGGCAGGCGAATCGATCGATCCCGCGACTCTCACGGGCGCCAAGAAGGCCCGTCAGCCCGAGCGACTGGCGCCGCAACTGGCCACACTCGCCACCACGCCCCCCGAGGGAGACGAGTGGCTGCACGAGATCAAATTCGACGGCTATCGCGTGCTGTCGATGATCCGCGGCAGCCAGGTCGCGCTCATTACGCGCGGCGGGCAGGACTGGACGCACCGCTTCAAGCACATCGCCAAGGTGCTGCAATCCATGCCGGTGTCATCGGCCATACTTGACGGCGAAGTCGTCGTACTCGACGCCCAGGGCCGCAGCAAGTTCCAGCTGCTCCAGAACCAGCTGAACAACTCGGCGCAGGCCAAGCCCGTGTACTTCATCTTCGATCTGCTCCACTGCGACGGCTACGACCTGACTCAGACGCCGCTGATCGAGCGCAAACAACTGCTCCGCACGCTCGTGGAGAAGGCGGCGTCGGCGGGGGATCAGATCCAGTTCAGCGAGCACATCATCGGGCAGGGGCGGAAGGTGCGCGACCGCGCATGCGAGATGGATCTCGAAGGGATCGTCTCCAAGCTCCTCGACAGCCCGTACCGCTCGCGGCGCACGCGCGACTGGATCAAGAGCAAATGTCTCCGCGAGCAGGAGTTCATCATCGTCGGCTATACGCGGCCGGCGCGTAGCCGCATCGGATTCGGCGCCCTGCTGCTGGCGCTGCATGATGACGGCGGCCAACTCGTGTACTGCGGGCGCGTGGGCACGGGCTTCACGGATCAGTCGCTGCGCCAACTCCATGAGCAACTCAAGCCGCTCAAGCGCGATTCGCCACCGGTGCAGGGGCCGCTGACGGCGCGCGAGCGCGAAGCCGTCGCCTGGGTTGAGCCGCAACTCGTCGCGCAGGTGTCATTTCACGAATGGACCGGGGACGGGCGCCTGCGCCACCCGGTCTTCAACGGCCTGCGCAGCGATAAGCCTCCATCGGAAATTACCCGAGAGAAACCTCTGCCCCGGAAAGAACTGCCCGTGCCAGCCGCCCCAACACACCGAAAGAACTCGAAGCGCAAAGCCGCCGGCAAAGCCTCCGGCACGCGCACCATCCCGAGCAGCCGCCGCAACGGCAACGTCGTCGCGGGCGTGGCGCTTTCCAGCGCCGATCGCGTTCTTTATCCCGAGCAGGGGCTGACCAAGCGCCAACTGGCCGATTACTACGACCAGGTCGCCGATCACATGCTTGAACACGTCGTGGGCCGCCCTCTCACGCTCGTGCGCTGTCCGGAGGGGCGCGGCGAATCGTGCTTCTACCAGCGACACTTTCGCGCTGATCTTCCTGAGTGGGTCGCAGCGGTCGAACCGCCTGAGAAGGACGGAAAGAAGTGGCTGCAGATCCACGATCGCCAGGGTCTGGTCTCGCTGGCGCAGATCGGCGTGCTCGAAATCCACCCGTGGGGCGCTCGCGCCGACGACCTCGACAAGCCCGACCGCATGGTCTTCGATCTTGATCCCGGGCCCGACGTGTCCTGGGCCGACGTCGTGCACGCCGCGCACGAGATCCGCGACCGGCTGGCGGCGCTCGATCTCGTCTCATTTGTCAAGACGACGGGCGGCAAGGGTCTGCACGTGGTGGCGCCGCTCACGCGGCGGACGGGGTGGGACGAGGTCAAGCAGTTCGCGCGCGACCTCGCCGCCACTCTGGCTCGAGAGCAGCCGTCGCGCTACGTCGCGAACATGACCAAGTCGCGCCGGCACGGGCGCATTTACGTCGATTACGTGCGCAACTCGCGCTCGGCCACGAGCGTCGCGCCCTTTTCGCCGCGGGCCCGGCCGGGCGCGCTGGTGTCGATGCCCGTCTCGTGGGACGATCTGACGGCGGAATTGCGCGCCGATCAGTTTGACATCATCACGGTCCCCGACGCGCTCGTCCGCCGCCGGCGCGATCCTTGGGAGGACTTCTCGAGCGTGCGGCAGTCGATCACCGCCGCGCGCCTGCGCGATGTCAAGTCGCGCGACCTGCGCTGAGAAAGGAGCGCCTTATGCCACGCAGTCTCTGGTCCGGACACATCGCTTTTGGACTTGTCAATGTTCCCGTCCGTCTCGTCTCGGCGGTGCGCGACAAGAGCATCCACTTCCACATGCTCAGCAAGGACGGCTCATGCCGGCTGCGCCGCAAACTCTACTGCCCGGAGACGGGCGACGAGTTCGATTTCAAGGACACCTCGCGCGGCTACGAGATCGCGCCCGATCAGTACGTCATCGTGCGCGAGGATGAGTTCGAAAAGATCAGGCCCGAAACCGGCCGCACCATCGACATCGAGGCGTTCATCGACCTCAAGGAAGTCGATCCGGTGTTTTTCGATCGCACGTACTTCCTGTTGCCCGGCGAGGGCGGCGCCAAAGGCTACCGGCTGCTCGTCGAGGCCATGGCCAGCCAGGAGCGCGTCGGCGTCGCCCGGTTCTCGATGCGCCAGCGCGAACATCTTGCGGCCCTTCGCGTGATGGAGAATCGGGCGCTGGCGCTGCACACCATGCACTACGCCGACGAGATCGCGTCGTGGAGCGAGATGGAGGGCGAACTCGCGCTCAACGCCGAGGTGACCAAAAAAGAAACCGAAATGGCCCGGCAACTCATCGACTCGCTCACCGAAGCATTTGAACCAGGCCGCTACCAAGACCGTTACAGAGCACAGTTGCAGGAACTGATCGAGGCCAAGGCGCATGGAGAGGAGATCGTCACCGCGCCTTCAGGCGAAGAGGAAGCGGCGCCCGTGTACAACATCATGGAAGCGCTCAAACAATCGCTGGAGAAGTCGAAGCCCGCGCGGAAGTCCACACGGCCGGCCAAGACGGCAAAATCGGCCAAACGCCGCCGCGCCTCCTGAAACAGACCCGCCCTTGCCCACCAGGCGGCTGTTTATACCAAACAGCATGTGAAGGCTTTTTCATCTTGCACGCCGCCGGGCCGAGAGCCTTGTCAGCCGGGGGCACCAGCGTGTATGCTTCACACCAGCAGGTGTGGTGGACGCTTCGCCTCGAACGTGCTTCACTCCGGATCGGATGCACGCGATATGACCACCGCGAGAAACCCCACTATCGGGCCAGAGAGGCAAGCGCCGATTGCGCCCGCCCAGCCGCTTGAGGTGACCGTTGCCGAGGGCGCGACCAACGGCCATGCCGCACCTTCGCGCCAGCCAGCGATCGCGATCGCCTTCACACTCGCTTCGGATGGCGCTGTGATTCAATCCAGCTCCGGCGCCGCCGGCGCCGCCGGCGCTCCTGGCGCAAACGGCGCTGCCACGCGGCTCTGGGAGTGTGATTGCTTTCCCTCGCACGTGCGGCGAAAGGTGCGCAGCGCCTTCCTGCGCGCGGCGAGAGGGCAACCGGTCTTCATCGGCGTGGCGATCCGCACGGGCCCATCAAGTGAGGCGCCGGGTGCTGTGAACATCGCGACCGTGGCGGAGGAAGATCGGAGCGATGTTCGGCTTGTCGCATTCGTCACCGCGCCTGCCGCGCCGTCGGAGGGCGGCGCGGAGGCCGGGGTCGAGCCCGACGGCGACCGGACCTTCCTGGCGCACATCGTGGACTCCACCGACGACGCGGTGGTGAGCAAGACGCTCGACGGCGTGATCATGTCGTGGAATCGCGCCGCCGAGCGCATCTTCGGCCACAGCGCCGAGCAGGCGATCGGCCGGCACGTCAGCCTCATCGTTCCGCCTGACCGCCTCGACGAAGAGCGCGACATCCTCGGCCGCCTGCGCCGCGGCGAGCGCATCGATCACTACGAGACCGATCGCATGACGAGCGACGGCCGGCGGATCCGCGTGTCGCTCACCATTTCGCCGATGCGCGATGCGGCCGGCCGGATCATCGGCGCCTGCAAGATCGCGCGCGACGTCACCGAGCGCCGTCTGAATGAAGCGGCGCTGGCGCGGCGCGTGGCGCACCAGACCTCGCTGTACGCCTTCACCGACCGGCTCCAGCGCGTCGGCTCGATCCGCGACATCTACGCCGCCGCCCTCGACGCGATCATCGAAGCGCTCGGCTGTGAGCGCGCCTCCATCCTGCTGCTCGATGAAGACGGCGTGATGCGCTTTGTGCAGGCGCGCGGCCTGAGCGATGCCTATCAAAAAGCGGTGGAAGGGCATTCGCCGTGGGCGATCGACCAGAAAGACCCTCGGCCCGTTTGCATCGACGACGTGGCGCGGGCCGAACTGGCGCCCGACGTCCGCAGCGCGCTGGAAACCGAGGGCATCGGATCGCTCGCGTTCGTGCCGCTCACGCGCGACGGCCGGCTGATCGGCAAGTTCATGGTCTACTACCGCCAGGCGCACAAGTTCGCCGTCGACGAGATCGAATTGAGCCTGCTCATCGCGAGGCAACTGACCTTCAACATCGACCGGCTGAGCGCCGAGGCTCGCCGCAGCCAGGCCGAGCGCGCCATGCGCCAGAGCGAAGAGCGCTTCACGCGCTTCATGTCCCACCTGCCCGGTCTGGCGTGGATCAAGGACTCCAAGGGCCGGTACGTCTACGCCAACCAGGCGGCGTTCGAGGCGTTCGGAGTGTCCGCGCAGGCGCTGTACGGCAAGACCGACGCGGAGATCTTCCCGCGGGAGACCGCCGCCGGCTTCATGCGCCACGACCGCGAGGCGATGCAGGGCGACGGCATGCAGGTCATCGAGACGCTCAAGCATCTCGACAAGCAGGTGCATCACTCGCTCGTTCACAAGTTCCGGATTCCCGGCCTCGATCCGGGGTCCGACCTCATCGGCGGCATGGCCATCGACATCACCGCCATGAAGAGGGCCGAAGATGCGCTGCGCGTGCGTGAAGGCCAGTATCGCGACCTGTCGAGCCGCCTCACGCTGCTGCTGCGCAGCACGTCGCGCCTCATCGAGACGCTCAAGATCGACGAGATGCTCGGCTCGGTGCTCAGTCTCTCGCGCGAACTCATCGCCGCCGACGCGTTCGGCCTGTGGCGCTTCGACGACGAGCGGCAGCAGTGGGGCCTGGTCGCCAGCGACGGGCTCTCCGAAGAGTTCGCGACCGGCGCGCTGCCGCGCGGGATCCGCGAGCAGATTCCCCGCGAACCCGTGGTCGTCCAGCCGGAAGACCTCGCCAGCGAATCGACGCCATTGCTGAATGAACGCTGGGAGGCGTATCGGCGCGAAGGCATTCGCTCGCTGATGATCATCCCGCTGCGCATTCGCGGGGAGACCTCCGGCACGCTCGTTTTCTACTGCCGCCGTCCGCACGTCTTTTCCGAGATCGAAGTCGAATCCGCCAGCGCCATGGCGAACATCGCGTCCGCGGCGCTCACCACGTCGGAACTGTACGACGCGGAGTCGCGCCTGCGCCAGTCGGCTCAGTCTGCAGCGCGGCGCGAAGCCTTCCTCGCCGCCGCCGGGGCGGCGCTCTCTGCGTCTTTCGATCCCGAGCATTCACTGAGCAGCGTCGCCACGGCTGCCGTGCCCCGGTTCGCTGACTGGTGCTGCGTCGATCTGCTCAACGAGCACGGGCAACTCGAGCGCCTCGTCGATGTTCACGTCGATCCGCAGCACGCGGCGGTAGCGCGGCAGATGCGCGAGAAGTACCCGCCCGACGAGCGCGCCGGCGCGGGCGTGCACCGCGTCATGCGAACGGCGACGCCCGAACTGCTCAGTACGCTGCCTGATTCGCAGCTCCAGAAGGCCGCCCAGAGCGAGGAGCACCTCCAGTGGCTCCGCGAACTGCGCCTGCAGTCGCAGATCAGCATTCCGCTTTTCTCGGGCGGAGTGGTGTGCGGCACAATCACCTTCGTCACCAGCCTCTCGGAGCGGCGCTACGACGAGAGCGACCTGGCCATCGCCCAGGAAGTCGCCCGACGCGCTTCGCAGGCGCTGGACAACGCCCGGCTCTACCGCAATCTGGCCGAGAGCGAGATGCAACTGCGCCTCGCGATGGAAGCCGGCCGCATGGGCTCGTGGGAGTGGCGCATCGACACTAACGAGGTGATCTGGTCGGCAAGCCTTGAAGAGATTCACGGCCTCGAGCCGGGCACGTTCGAGCAGACTTACGAAGCGTTTGAGCGCGATGTCCACCCGGATGATGTGCAGCGCGTGCGCGACAGCATCAGCCGCGCGATGGAAACCGGCGAACTTCCCAGCATGGAGTACCGCACCATTCTGCCCGATGGCAGCGAGCACTGGCTCGAGGGCCGCGGCCGCCTGTTCCACGACGAGGAGGGGCGCCCGGTGCGCATGATCGGCGTGTGCACCGACATCACCGCGCGCCGCCAGGCGGATGAAGCCCTGCGCGAGAGCGAGCGGCGCTTCCGCGAGATGATCGATGCGCTCCCTGCGGCGGTCTACACGACCGACGCGGACGGCTGGATTACGCACTTCAATCCCGCGGCCGTCGAGTTCGCCGGCCGCACGCCCGAGATCGGCAAGGACCGGTGGTGCGTCAGCGCGCGCCTGTATCGCGCCGATGGCACGTTCCTGCCTCACGACCAGTGCCCGATGGCGACGACGTTGCGCGGCGGGAAGTCCGCCGGCGTGCAGGACGTCATCGCCGAGCGGGCCGACGGCTCGCGCCGCTGGTTCCAACCGTATCCCACCCCGCTGCGCGACAAGCATGGCAAGGTCGTCGGCGGGATCAACGTGATGGTCGACATCACCGAGCGCCGCAACGCGGAGCAGGCCCTGCGCGAGAGCGAAGAACGCTACCGCCGGCTCGTCGCGCTCCTGCCCGTGGCCGTCTACACCTGCGAAGCGCCCAGCGGCCGCATCACCTTCTACAACGAGCAGGCGGCCAGGATCTGGGGACGCCGGCCCGACCCCGACGACACCGACGAGCGCTTCTGCGGCTCCTTCCGGCTGTGGCAGCAGGACGGCACGTTGCTGCCGCACGATCAGACGCCCATGGCCATCGCGCTGCGCGACGGCGCCACGTTCCGCAACTGCGATGTCGTGGTCGAGCAGCCCGATGGCACGCGAGTCAACGTGCTGGTCAACATCGATCCGATCCTCGATGAGCAGGGCCGGATCGTCGGCGCCATCAACGCCTTCCAGGATGTCACGCAGCGCTACCAGATCGAACGGGCCCTGCGCGAGAGCGAAGGCCGCTTCCGGCTCATGGCCGATGCGGCGCCCGTGCTCATCTGGGTCTCCGACGAGAACAAGCGCGGCATCTACTTCAACGACAACTGGCTCAAGTTCACCGGCCGCACGCACGAGCAGGAGTGCGGCGAAGGCTGGGTCGAGAGCATCCATTCTGACGATCGTGAGGCGACCGCCCGGGCGTGCCAGAGCGCGTTCGACCAACACATCCCGTTCCGCATCGAGTTCCGCATGCGCCGCGCCGACGGGCAGTACCGCTGGCTGCTCGACCACGGCGTGCCGCGCTTCACCGAAGACGGGCGGTTGAGCGGCTACATCGGCTCGTGCATCGACGTCACCGACCACAAGGAAGCCGAAGAAGCGCTGCGCCAGAGCGAGTGCCGCTATCGGGCCGTCGTGGAGGGGCAAGCGGAGATGATCTGCCGCTTCGACCCCCGCGGCGAGATTCTCTTCGTCAACGATGCCTACGCCCGCGCCATGGGTGAGGACGCCAGCGACCTGCAGGGAGCCGACTTCTGGCAGTTGATCCACGCCGATGACCGCGAGCAGGTCCGGGCCATGCTGGATCGCCTGTGTCCCGACGCGCCGGAGGTCTCCATCGAAAACCGCTTCGGCAAAGGCGAGAACGCGCGCTGGACGCTGTGGCGCAACCGCGCGCTTTCCTTCGACGAGCACGGGCGGGCCACCGAGGTTCAGTCTTCTGGCATTGACATCACCGATCGCAAGCGCGCCGAATTCGCCCTGCGCGACAGCGAGCAGCGCTTCCGCGAGCTGGCCAACGGCATCGATCAGCTCGTCTGGACCTGCAACACGCGCGGTCAGGCCACCTGGTACAACCAGCGGTGGTTCGACTTCACCGGGACCACGCTCGAAGAGATGCGAGGCGACGGCTGGAAGCGAGTGCATCATCCCGATCATGTGGATCGCGTCATCGGCGGTCTGGACCGAGCCATCCAAGCCGGCGAGCCGTGGGAAGATCTCTTCCCGCTGCGCGGCCGCGACGGACAGTACCGCTGGTTCCTTTCGCGCGCCGTGCCCATCCGCGACCGGTCCGGCCAGGTCGTTCGCTGGCTCGGAACGAATACGGATGTCACGGAGCAGCGCCAGGCGGAGGCGGCGCTCAGGGCCAAGGAACTCGAACTCGAACTCATCACATCTTCGACGCCGCTGATCCTCTGCCGCTGCAGCAGCGATCTGCGCTACCGGTTCGTCAACCAGGCGGCGGGCTCGCTCTTCGGCGTCCCGCCCCATCAGATCGTCGGCCGGCCGATAGCGGATGTCATGGGCGAGGAGGCGTTCGCGCTCATTCGGCCGTACATCGATCGCGTGCTCGCGGGCGAGCAGGTCGAGTTCGAGCTCGAAATCCCGTACACGGCCGCCGGGCTCCGCTGGGTGCGCGTCAACTACATCCCCGATCGGGATCAGCACGGCGACGTGATCGGCTGGATTGCCTCGATCGTGGACTTTACGGAACAGAAACGCGTCGAAGCGGCGCTCAAGCAGTCGCACGAGAACCTCGAGCGGCGCGTCGCCGAACGCACCTCCGAACTCCAGCGCCGCGCCGATCAACTCGCCCGCCTCACCTCCGAACTGACGCTCACCGAGCGGCGCGAGCGAGAGCGGCTGGCCAAGATCCTTCACGATCACCTGCAGCAACTCCTGGCCAGCGGCAAACTCGGCCTCGAATTCATCGCGCGCAGCAACGACGAAAAGCGCCGCAGCGAGTGGATCGACCATGCGCGCACCTGCGTCGATGAGGCCATCGAGGCGTCGCGCTCGCTCTCGGTCGAACTCTGCCCGCCGGTGCTCCAGGAAGGCGGCCTCGCGGCCGGGTGCGAGTGGCTGGCCCGCCGCATGAAGGAGCGCCACGGCCTGACTGTGAACGTCTCAGTCGATCCCAATGCCGACCCGGATCGCGAAGACGTGCGCACGCTGGTTTTCGAATCCATCCGCGAGCTGCTGTTCAACACGACCAAGCACGCTCGGGTGAAGGAAGCATCGCTCGAACTGGCCGTGCACGACGAAGATTACCTGCGCGTGGTCATTGAAGACAAAGGCGCCGGCTTCGACGCCGAGAAGCTGCTTCATACGCGCGAGCACGTCGGGTTTGGGCTGTTCAACATCCGCGAGCGACTTGCGATGCTCGGTGGGACGTTCCAGATCGAGAGCCGGGTCGGCCAGGGCTCGCGCTTCACGCTCATCGCGCCGCGGCACGGCCGCTCGGCGATTCGCACGCCGCTGTCAGACATGCCCGACACGCGAACCGGCAAGGTGTCCAAACTCTCCGCCCGTCGCCGGTCCAAGGCCAAGGACCGTATCCGCGTCGTCGTCGTTGATGATCACGCCGTGATGCGCCAAGGTCTGTGTTCGCTGCTGGCCGAAGAGCCGAACCTGGAGGTGGTGGGCGAAGCGCGCGATGGCATCGAGGCCGTCGAGCAGGCTCGGCGCCTCGTGCCCGACGTCATCCTCATGGACTACTCGCTGCCGGGCATGAACGGCGTCGAAGCCGCGCATGCCATCCGCCGCGAACTGCCCGAGGTGCAGGTCATCGCGCTGTCGATGCACCGCGAAAGGGAGCGGGCCGAGGCCATGACGGCCGCCGGCGCCGTTGCCTATTTCAACAAGAGCGACGACTCCGACGCCCTCATCGAGGCGATCTCCAAATACGGCTCGCGATCGAACCGCACCTGAGCCTGTCTGCGCCGGACGTCTGGGTGCGAGCGTTCACATGCAGCGCGCGGCGCTTCACTGCAACAGCAGCGGCCGCACCACGACGTTGCTCTTCACATCCGGCCGCACTGCCTGGAACCACACGAGCGGCACGCTGCGCACCGGCACGTCCAGCGTAAAGGTCGCGCTGCCGCTGGCGTCGGCCCGGCGGATCGGGCCGGCCTGCACGGGGTGGGCCAGGTCGATCCACACGCCCCAGCCGTTGGGTTGTACGCGCCCCGGGCCGCGCAGCGTGTAGACGAGTCCGAACACCGCGTTCGGCGGCGCGCCCGTCACCCTGAAACGCGCCTGCTGGCCCATGATCACGTCGCTCACCGCGAGCACCATCCGCTGCCGGGGATCCCATGCGGCAATCGAGTTCGGGCTTGTCGAGCCGGTGCTGAAAAGATCGCCGCCGTTCATCACCAGCGAGCCGTCGGTTTGAATCGTGAACGAGTACACGCCGCTCTTGCCGTCGATGGCCGTCGAGTTGTCGGTGACAAAGAGGAGGTTGTCGAGCACGGCGACCTTGCCCAGCGTGCCCTGCAGGCCGACGTCGAACGAGTAGCCGGTTGAAGTCAGGCTGCCGTCGACGTTGATGCGCATGGTGCGCAATGTGGCATCGGTGCCGTGGCCGACGAAGGCGTACTTGTCGTCGATGGAGGTAACGACGAGTTTGGGTGATGAACCGTCCGACGTGTAGGGCGCGCCGGGCAGCCCGGTCAGCGAGCCGTCGAGCGCGCTGATGGCGTAGCCGAGCACGATGCGCCCGCCGCCGCTGATGCCGCCGCCGGCGTACAACTGCTTGCCGTCATGAGTGATGCCCATGCCCAGCGGGTAATAGCCCGTGAACAGCGTGCCGACGGGCGCGCTGCTGTCGTCGGGAAACATCTCGATGGTGTAGATCGCGTTGCTGGATGAGTCGTTGGCGAAGAGATATCGGCCGTGCGGGTGCATCGCGAGGTTAGAGCAGAAGCGCCCAGCGTCGTGCCTCGCGATCTCGGTGAGCGCGGGCGCGCTCGCATCAAAGTCGTAGATGCCCACGCTGTTGGAGCCGCCGAGGTCTGTTTGCGCTACGGCCAGCAGGTGGTCGTTGATCCAGACGAGATCGAGCGGGCTGTCGGGAACGAGCTTGGTCAGCACGAACGTCATCGTGGCATCGGCATGGACGCGGAAGATGTCGAGTTTTTCGCTCACGCCGTTGGCGGTGCCGTGCGAGAGCGCGACATACCGCCCGCCGGGCGAGAGGCTGATGGCCTGCGGCCCGGTATCGGACGTGTCGTAGACGCCGATGAGGTTGAGCGTGCCGTCGGGATTCACCGTCATGGATGACAGTTTGCCCTGCGCGGCGTTGGGGTAGGTGACAATGAACACCGCCGGCTCGATCGACTGGCCAGAGGCAGTCGCGGCGGCGACTCCCAGCGCAATCGGGGCAAGAAAACGCGACAGAGTTGACGACATGGTTCTCCCTCCAGCGCGGCGCCCGCAGCGGCGCCGCGCGGCACATCATAACTCCAGCTGCTCCCGATTGCAATGAAAAACTGCGCGTCATTTCGGCTGATCACGCCTGCGCCGCGCTCAGATCCGGCGCCGGGCGTCTGAAGAGATAGACGCATGCCCCGATCATTGCGGCGCCGGAAACGACGATGACCATCACGGCGCCAATCGTCCACTGCTGTTCCATCTTCGCCGCCTCGTCGGGCGTGACCAGCATCATCATCGTCACGCCATAGGCGTTGTTGAGCGCGTGCGTGAGAATGCTCGGCCAGATGCTGCCGCAGCGCCACGCGATCACGCCCAGCCAGACGCCGAGCGGAAACACGGCGATCGCATGCGTGGGTTCGACGTGGGCAGCGGCGAAAGCGGCTGACGCAAACAGGATCGCGAGGATCGGCGGCCAGTGGCGCAGCAGGCGCGACTGGATATAACCCCGGTAGAGCATTTCCTCGCACAAGCCCGGCAGAACACTGTACAGGACAACGACGATGACCGCCAGCGACGCCGGTACGTTCTGCAGTCCCTCGAAGAGCATCTCGAGCGAACTGCTCTCGTCTCGACCGAGCAGCGCGGCGAGCAGCCCGCCCAGCATGCCGCATGCCGGCGCCGCCAGCGCAAAGAGCAGGTAAGCCCACCACGCCGTCGCCGGCCGGTGCATCGCCAGGCGGTCGCGCCAGGCCTGCGGCGAAAAGCGCACGGCCAGAATCACGAGCGCGAAGTACGTTAGTTCCGCAGGGATCAGGCTCAGCAGCAAGCCCGCCGGAGAGGCGATGAACTCCATGATGACGCGCTCGATCACGTCCTCGTCGGCGCGCGCCCGGCTGATCTCGTTCCAGTGCAGAATGAACGCAGGCACGAGCAGCGCCACGCTGGCCACGATGATGGTCGTCGGAATTGCCACCACCGGCGCGATCACGGCGCTGAAGACGCGAGGGCGCGGCGGCGGTGGCGGAGCCGGCGGGCGAACCGTGGGCGGGACGGCCGCCGACTCAGCCGCCGGCATGAGCAGCGGAGGCGGCTCGGGCTCACGGGCAGCGCGTCCCGGTTCGCCCTGGTTGGATCGGCCGTCGTCGGTCATGCATCCCCTTCTGAATCGGAGGCGATCAGATCCGGCAGCCAACCATCATAGAACCGGCCACGGCCACGCCGACGCCCGGCGCCGCGCGCCGCCGACGCGCGCAGGGCCTGGACTACGATTGAACGCATGCATCTCTCTCTAAAGCAGCGGATGCGCCGGCTGGCTGTCGCCGCTGCGTGCATCATCGCACTCACCGGCTGCACCGCGTCGCAGCGCGCGCCCTCGCCGCCGCTTGGGCGCTTCGAGTTCAGCCAGGTGCACATGGGGGTGCGGGCCCGGCTCGTGCTCTACGCCCGCGATCAGGCCGAGGCGACTGATGCGGCCAGCGCTGCGTTCGAGCGCATCGCCGAAATCGACGCCATCATGAGCGACTACCGGGTGGACAGCGAACTCATGCGCCTGGGCGCGCGGGCCGGCCAGGGTCCGGTGCCCGTGAGCGATGAACTCTTCGAGGTGCTCGTGATCTCCGGCGATCTGCACGCGCGCTCATCGGGAAGTTTCGACGTCACCGCCGGTCCGCTCGTGCAACTCTGGCGCGAGATGCGCCGCAGCGGGCAGCTCGCCGCTGCGCAGGAGATTGCCGCGGCGCGCGCCCTCGTCGGCGGGCGATGGGTGCGCCTCGACGCCAGGGCGCAGACGGTCGAACTGCTCCAGCCCGGCATGCGCCTCGATCTCGGCGGCATCGCCAAGGGCTACGCCTGCGACGGTGCCGCCGCGGTCTTGCGACAGTGTGGCATCAGTCGCTATCTCGTGGCCATGGCCGGCGACATCGTGGTGGGGGAGCCGCCTCCCGATCGCGATGCCTGGGAAGTCGCCGTCGAAGGCGGCGTCTCGGGCAGCGGCGACTCCGAAGCGCCTGTTGTGCGGCTGGTCAATGCCGCCGTCTCCACCTCGGGCGACGCCCAGCAGTACGTCGAGATCGCCGGCCGGCGCTACTCGCACATCGTCGATCCCCGCACCGGGTTCGGCTCCTCGCGCCGCATCGCCGCGACCGTCATCGCGCCCAGCGGCATGATGTCCGATTCGCTCGCCACGGCCCTGTGCCTGCTGCCGATGGACAGCGGCCTGGCGTTGGTTGCTGAATACGAGGGCGTCGAAGCGCTGATCGAAGAGGGGCTCGACGGGTCCTCGCGGATCCACGCCACGCCGGGTATGGCCCGCTGGCTCGCCCAGCGCAAGAAAAGCGTCCCGTAGGGGATTTGAACCCCTGTTACCAGGATGAGAACCTGGCGTCCTAGGCCGACTAGACGAACGGGACGTGCGGCAGTTGCGTATTGGTTGAGAGTGTATTCTGGCGATGCGGCCCGAGCCAGTCCCGCCGATTTCCGCCCGTTCCGGCATCGCCGCGCTTCCACGCCGGTATCATTCACCGACTGCTGCGCATCTGGTGGGCGCGGATACAACATAGCCTCACTGCTTCGCGGCTGGCGCACCAGCCGCCGCTTCGCCTCGGTCCGATTTTCAAGGAGAAACCAAGTGGCCCGACAATCGACTCTCAGCACAGGCGCACCGATGGCCATCGCCGCGTGCGCTGCGATCTTCGCGTTCGCGACCGGCGCCAGCGCCGGCGATGATTTTCCGCCCTTTGACAAGGTCAGCGAGGGCTACACCAAGGTCATCTCCACCGCCGACGGCAGCGCGTCGATGTACACCATCTATCGCCACGGCGAGGACAACCAGTTGCTCGCCGAATTGCCGCGCAACTTCGAGGGCAAGCGCTTCTTCGCGGCCGTGTCCATCGCGGGCGGCAGTTACTTCACCGGCTGGCAGTGGAACGAAATGTACTGCTACTGGCGGCGCATCAACGACCAGCTCGTCCTCATGCAGCCTGAACTCCAGTACCAGGCGCGCGGCGACAGCGAGATCAAATCATCCGTCGAACGCACCTACTCCGACCGCGTCATCCTCGCCGTGCCCATCGTGAGCATGGGCCCAGGCGGCGGGCCGGTCATCGACCTCGATGCGCTGCTCGTGGGGCAGTCGGGCCAGTTTGCCCTGCCGCTCAACCCGCGCCTGACGACCATCAAGAACTGCAAGGCTTTCCCCGAGAACGTCGAAGTGTCGTTCGAGGGCCCCGGTCAGGACGGCCGCCTCACCGACATCTACTACTCGCTGAGCAACGTCCCGCGCACCGACTACCAGCCGCGCGAGGCCGACGAGCGCATCGGCTATTTCATGACCGTCTTCAAGGACTTCGCCAAGGAGAGCGACGACGGCAAGCAGTTCGTGCGCTACATCAACCGCTGGAACGTCAAGAAGCGCGATCCCAATCTCGCGCTCAGTCCGCCCGAGAAGCCCATCATCTTCTACCTCGAGCACACCGTGCCCGTCAAGTACCGCCGGTACGTGCGCGACGGCATTCTCGAGTGGAACAACGCCTTCCGCGAGATCGGCATCGACGGCGCCATCGAAGTCCGCCAGCAGGACGCCAAGACCGGCGCCTACATGGACCTCGATCCCGAAGATGTCCGCTACAACTTCTTCCGCTGGATCACTTCGGAAGACGCCTTCGCCATGGGCCCGAGCCGGGCGAATCCCGAGACCGGCGAGATCCTCGACGCCGACATCATCTTCGACGACTCGATGATCCGCTACTACGCGCTGAACTACCAGCAGATGATCGCCCAGGTTCCCAAGGAAGATGCGACCCCGGAGACCATGCAATGGGTCGCCGACCACCCGCACTGGGACCCGGCGAACTACCTGCGCGACAGGGCTGACCAGTCGCAGTCGCCTTCCGGCCTGCCGCAGGGCGATCACCAGGGCGTCATGTTCGCCAAGGACAACACCAATCCCGGCTCGATGCTTGAGCGCATGGTGCAGAAGAACCGCCGCTGCGACATGGCCGTCGGCAAGGCGCACCAGATGAACCTCGCGCGCCTCGCCATGTCCGCGCGCATGAACCCGCACAGCTACAGCGACACCGATCTCATCGACGGCCTGCCCGAGAAATTCGTCGCGCAGGTCATCAAGGAAATCGTCACCCACGAAGTCGGCCACACCCTCGGCCTGCGCCACAACTTCAAGGCCTCCACCTGGAAGACCCTTGAAGAGATCAACGCGGGCGTCGGCGAAGCGCAGGTCGGCTCGGTCATGGATTACAACCCGCTCAACCTCGCGCCCCAGGGCGCCGAGCAGGGCGACTGGGTGACCCCGGTCATCGGCCCCTACGACTTCTGGGCTATCGAGTACGGCTACACGCCCGACGAGAAGAAGCTGCCCGAGATCGCCGGCCGCGTCGCCGAAGCCGGCCTGCAGTACGCCACCGATGAAGACGCCGCCGGCCCCGACCCGCTCGTGCGGCGCTTCGATCTCGGCGCCGATCCGATCAACTACGGCAAGCGGCAGATCGAACTCGTCCACAAACTGCGCGGCGAGCTGCTCGACCGCGCCGTCAAGGAAGGCGAGCCGTGGTATCCCGCCCGCCAGTTCTTCAACATGCTCCTCTACCAGCAGGCCGGTTCGGTCAGCATGGTCAGCCGATTCATCGGCGGCACTTACGTCCATCGCGACCGCAAGGGCGATCCCAATGCCCGCCCGCCGATGGTGCCCGTCGAGGCCGCACGCGAGCGCGAGGCGTTCAAGTTCGTCGTCGAGAACGCCTTCCGCGATGAAGCGTTCGGCCTGACGCCCGAACTGCTCGCCTATCTGGCCACCGACAAGCAGAGCCACTGGGACAACTACTCGGGCAGCCCCGAGTTCCCCGTGCACGACACCGTCATGGGCGTGCAGCGCGGCGTGCTGCTTACGCTCATGAACCCGACCATCCTCAGCCGCGTGTACGACAACGAGTTCCTCGTCCCCGAGAACGAGGATGCGTTCACGCTGCCCGAACTGCTCAACGGCCTGACCGAAGAGATCTGGAGCGAAATCCTCCAGTCCAACCCGGTCAACGGCAAGTACACGAACCGCAAGCCGATGATCTCATCGCTGCGGCGCAACCTGCAGCGCGAGTACATCTCCAACCTCATCGACCTCAGCGAGATCGACGGCAGTTGGGGCACGCCCCGCGCCGTGCAGGCGCTCTCCATGGAATGGATGGTCAACCTGCGCGACCGCCTCGACAAGATTCTCAAGAGCGGCGACGCCAAGAACCTCGACGACTACAGCCGCTCACACCTGCAGGAGTGCCACCAGCGGCTGAGCACCTCGATCGACGCGATCAAGACTTACTCGGGCAACTGAGCCGGGTTTGACTTGAGCTGACCTGTATCACGACACAGGCGAAGGGCAACCTTCGCCTGTGTTCGTTTTTGTCTGCTCGAATTCGTAGGGTCCGCCGTGCGGACCGCTTTCTTGAGCGATCGAACCATCGTCACCCGACGGCACCGCTGACGCCATGTCACGGGAACCTGTGCTCGAAAATGTTCCCGACCGAGCACGTTCCCTGCTCGACGGCGCCGAAGAGCACCGTTCGCCCACTGGCGCCGCCGGGAATGAACCGCGAAATCGTCGCCAGGCCCGCTCCATCCGCGACGGCGGAGCCCATGACCGTCGGCCGGCGAATGCCGATGTTCACTCCCGGACAACCCGGCACGCCGGTCCGCCCGAACTCGAAGCCGTAGACGAAGTGGACGCGCTGCCGGGGAGTGCAGCCAACGACAGCAAACTCATTGACGCGGCCGGCGGCGAGATCAAGCGGGCGGAAGTGCACGCCGGGTACCAGGTTGGCGCTGGCCCACTCGAGCGCCTCGGCGTGGATCAATTCATCTTCATTCTGGTTGAAGACGATGTACAGCGGCTCCGAATCGCCCAGGGTCGGGTCGTCGCTCCAGAGTTCGAGCGCCAGCAGGTAGATTCCGCGCGGCGCTGGGTCGTTGATCACGTAGTTGAGATGACGATGGAATTCCCCGTTGGAGCCCACCGGCAGGCCGAATCCGGCGACGAATCCCGTTCCCGTTTCGACTTCGAGACTCGAATAGCTGATGGTGAAGGTGACTGGCGACAGGGCGTCGAAATCCTGGCCGTCCCAGCGGCGCACGGCGTCGAGCACGTTGAAGCCGATGTGCGTGCCGGGCGTAAACTCACCGGCGTCCGAATCGAACCCCGGCTCATCCGTGTAGTTCATGAAGAACTCGCCGAATTCGGCGCCGAAGGCGCGATGATCGTGGATGCGCGTCGTTTCGTTGACGAGCCCCGTCGTGAGCGTGCCGTCGATGTTTTCGAGCAGGATGTCGCCGGCGTGCTGGCCAAAGGCCGCGGCGGACGCGGCCAGAACAAGGCCGGATGCGACTGTCGCTGTGCAGAGATGGTTATACATTGGAATCTCGCTTCTTCCCTCAAGGGGAGTTGTGGTTCGATTGCAGGCGTGCGGTTCCGCGCACAGATTCACCGCGCGACATCCGGATCGAACAGGTTGCGTTTGTTCGTGTCGTAGACGCCACTGAAGGGCAGCGACTCGGCGTGCCCATCGAGAAAGCCGTAGTTGCTCTGCGCTGTCCATGTTCCCGGCTCGCCGCCGAAGGCGTGGAGCTTGAGGTGCCGCGCCGCGAGGATCGGTACGGCGTCGCGGTTGCCGATCCACCAGCTTTCCACGTGCGGGTGGTCCGCTCCGGCGTATTCGCCCTCTTCGGTCATGAGCAGGAAGTGCACCGTGCGGCTCGGCGAAGCAATGGGCGTGAACTGCCGCCACGGCCGCAGCGGCGCCTTGCTCGTCAGGAAGTTGTTGATGCCGTAACTCGTCTTGCGATACCGGCTCGAGCCGGGAACGTACTGACCCGAACCGCCATCCTCCGGCGGCCAGTAGATGCTGCGATCGCCCGGCGAGCGGCGGGCGAGTGTGCTGCCGTAGTACCGTTCGAGCGTGAAGATCCACGCGCCGGGATCCTCTTCCTCGCCGCCGTGGCCCAGCCCGACGTCCACGAGCCAGCCCTTGTGGTCGTCCACGTACATCGTGTGGGCGATTTCCATCGTTCGGATGTTGCCCAGGTCGACGGCTCGTCGCCCTGCAACCCTTGCCTGCGAAAGGGCCGGCAGAAGCAGGCCCACCAGCAGCGCAATGATCGAAATAACCACGAGCAACTCAATGAGCGTGAACGCACGCTGAGTCATCGCGTACCTCCTCGGAATCGGCGCAGGTGAAACGCCATGCGCGCTCCGACGTCTGCGTCGTACAGATCAATTTGATTCGGATGAAACTGAAACCGCGGGCTCAGGCGCTCAGCAGGGAGGCGCGCGCGCCGGCCCTGGGGTCCGGCGATGAACGAGCAGGGGATGCTCGCGCTCAGCGGCGATGATCGCCGTTACCGGGGCGGCCAGAGGCGCGCCCGTCGCAGGCGGCGCGATGGCCAGCCCGCGCGTCGTCTGGTGCAGCCAGTGGCAGATCGGGCAATCCCGATCATCCGGCTGTGGCCCGCGCACCGGATCCCGCCCATCATGCCCGCAATCGGCTGAGGTGGATGCGGCGGCTGACGACGAGTGTGCCGCATCGACCGCGCTCGCAGCCGGGCGGCTGTCGCGCTGATCGACGTGCCGGTGCATGGCCGGCAGGAGAACCGCTGTGAGGATCGCGATGACCGCCAGCGCGTGGAGCAGGCCCTCGCGCCCGGGAATCCCCGCAGCCCGTCGCCTGCCCTGTCTGCTCGCGCTCAGTCCCACACAGCCTCCCGCCCGCCCCGCTCACGCGGACGCGGCACGAGATTATACGGGCGGCTCGGCATGCGGTTCGGGCCTGAGCCGTGACGGGGTGACGGGGTGAGTGGGCGAAGGGATGAAAGCACGCGGGCCGTTGGCGGCTTGCGATGAGCAACGCTCTGGGAGTCGAATGGAAGCCGACGGGTCGACGCCGCCGGCAACGCCACGAGCGCTCTCAGCCGAGCCTCGACCGCCGCTAGTCTTCGATCTCTCGTGAGACGACGAGTCCGTCCTTTACGATCACGGTATATTCGCTGATCGTGAACCCATCCCAGTACTCCCACAGTTGCGATCCGTCCTTCATCGACGTGACGTAAAGCGGCGGCCCAATCAGTCGCCGCACGTCTGTCTCGTTCATTCCTGGTTCGATCTGCAGAAAGTCTGCTGTCGAGAACGCACCAAAGAGGATGAGTCGCATCATCCTGACTGGCCGCCAGTTGAGCAGCAGCACCGCCACTGCCAGGAGTGCGATACCGACAACGCAGAAATGCAGATGCTTGCGACGCAAATCGCAGACCCTTGTTGCAGCCTCTGCAAAGGGGCTCTGCGGCGGCTGCAACTGCGCCCGCGACCCCAAGCTCACTTCGACCAAAGCGGGAGGAAAAAGTAGAATGCTGCCTTCTGCGGGTGTGCCCGGTCCACTACTGCAATCGGCCTCATTCTGGAAGTGTGATCATTCGGTCGTCGATTTCATCTCGCAATCGGATCAATTCGGCAAGGAACTCGTCCCAGTCCAGCGACTCGACCAGCGTCCGGTCCTTGACGATCGGTTCCGTCAGGCTCACGACTCTTGCCGCAAGATCGCGAACCGCTTGGACCTTCCCGCGAGCCCGCGCCGAGGCGCTTGGATGTGCTTCGAGTGCCTGATCAAGATCGTTCAACATTGGCAGCGAGCCTTCGTAGACCATTCGAACCGCTCTGATCCTGCTGTCTGATTCTCCCTCGAGATCGATCGGGGGCCCCTGAATCCGGTGCGAGTGATCCGAGAGCACCTGGATGTACAGCGGACGATCGTACTTCGCTCCGACCCAGACGCCGTAACCCAGAATTGACAAGAGCAGCGCCAGCAGCGCCCCGATGGTGATCCAGACGCCGGTGCGGAGAGCGGAGAGGCGCGAAGTCGCACTCATCTGCGATCATAGAGGGCTGCGAAGCGGAGCCCCAGGATCCACAGGCAGGCTCTGCGACTGGACGGCCACGCGAGTGCACGGTCGGGGACTGATTGTCCTCCGTCGCCCTGTCGCTGCACCCAGCGACGGCCCGTGGCCACTTCGGAGCCGAAGACAGCAGGGAACGCCGCGCCCGCCCCTTCCTACTCCCCATCCAAGCCCGATTCGCGATCGCGATCATCCACCCACATCGGGCGAAGCGGCGGTGTCGGCGATGCCTTCTTCGATCAGTGCCGCGTGCAGCCGGTCGTCGATGGGGATTACCGGGTGGCTCACGCCGTTCAAGCAGGTGAAATTTGCGGTGTAAGGCAGCATGCCGTCGAGGCCCATCAGGTAGGCGCTGGCATCGGAAGCGGGGGTCTCGAGCAGGTGGTCGATCGAAACGCTCAACTCGCGCCGGTGCAGGTCGCGAAGCGCCCGGCGAGTACGGCTGGCCCGCTTGCGCGAGCGCGGATAACGGTCGCCGATGAGCGTCTGGATCTGATCCGACAGGCAGACACGCACTTCATTGAGATCGACCACGCGACCGCGCAGGCGCTCGAACACCGCAGATCGCCAACGACCTGAAAAAGCGCATCCTTGAAGCGCACTTGCGTTGACGGGGTTGGCGGCCGCGCGGCCGCTCACCCCAGCCCCAGATCCAGCAGGAGTTGGCCGGGGAGGTCGCCAGGGGGGAGGGTGTCGTCGAGGTCGTCTGGGATGCTGAGTTCTTCCTGAACGGACGGGCCGATCGGGATGCCCATGGGCGTGATGAACACCATCTGCGCATGGCGGCGCGGCTGAGGCCAGCCGCCGGCGCGCACCACGCTTGATCCGTGGATGCGGCCGCCGCCCGAGCCGGATTGGATGGCGCCGCTGCCGGGCGCGAATGGCCGCCGATCTTCTCCTGCCCGTTCCCCTGCGTTCATCCGCTCCTCCGCGCGTGTCGAGATTCCCCCACCTGCCGTCGGCCAACCAGTCATCGGCCGTCGTCTGTCCATCCGTCGCATTTCTGTTCGTCCTTTCGTTGAGCGCTGTTATCGGGGGTGGTTCAGGCACAGGAGAAGGCGTCAGGTCAGCGAGGCATCAAGGCATCACGAAGCAGGCGCCAGGCGCCGGGACCAGACAGCACTCCCCATCGCGGACACTCACTCACCCCTTCACCCCTTCAACCCTTCAACTCTTCTTCCTTCTCCGCCGCCCCGCGCGCCTCACATCACGCCGTAACCGTCGCTTCAGCGCAGCACTGCCAGCGCGAGCCGATCAAGGCGACCTCGAGTTCTTCGAATCGCACGGCCCGCTGAAACTCATCGCGGCCGGCGAGCTGCCAGAGCGCGATGGCCGAGTCGATCTCGCAGCCGCCCAGCAGGCCATCATCATCCTGGCTCAGCGCCAGGCTGCGCAGCGCGTGCCCGGCGGCAAACTCGAGCCGGGCCGCCATGGTCTCGCTGCCTGGCATCCGTTTGAGATCGAGCAGGGCGCGCAGCGCGACGGCCGTCGCCGCCACGGAGCCGAAAGAGCCATCGTCGCCCTGGGCATGCAGCAGGTCATCGCACAGGGCCTCGGCGAGCGGACAGACTGCATATGACAACTCGCACACGCGCTGCAGCGCAAAGGCAGCAGAGACGGCGTGCAGCGTATGCGGCTCCATGAGCCGCAGCCGAATGGGCAGATCGACCGGCCGGCCGTTGCTCAGGACATCATCGAGCAGGCGATGCCAGCCGTGGGCCAGGGCAGTGCGTTCGATTCGAGAGAGTGTGATCATGACTGGTGCTCCACGTCCTTTGATCGGACTCTGTTCGGTATCCAATCATGACCGATTCTCGGCACAAGTCCAGCGTATTTTTGAATTTTGTTCGGTAATTTTCCCGAGCACGCCCCGCGGGGGCCAAAAGCCCCTATGGGATCGGGGCGCGGCAGGGCAGAAAAACAGCCCGCCTACCCCTACGAAAGGATAGGGATTTCGCTCAGAGCCAGGGGAATTCCCGTGGACAATGTGGATAAGTCGGTGTGATCTGCCGCTTACGGGCTGGCGGCGCGGCCGATCTTGGCGACCACCGAAGTGTCTCCACCTGCCGAGATCTGATCCGCGATCTCGCGGCGATGCACCTGCACTTCGCGCGGAAATTCGAAGGCGATGCGCACGCGATCGCCCTTGATACCGGCTATACGCACAATTCCCTGCGGATTTCGCGGGTCGCCGATGACGACTTCCTCGCCTTCACGTCGAGTGATGACCAGCATAATTCGGGACCTCCTGCCCCTGTTCACCGGTTGCCGGCCTGCGACAAGTTCCCACCAGGTCACAAGCCCGCCGCACCTTGTGTCAAAGCATACCGAAGTTCAGCCCGTCGCCAAGTGAATTCCCACGTTTGACCACCATTTTGTCGTGGCCTGTGATGCGCAGGAACTGCCGGCGACGCTGACGGGCCCGCACGGCGCGGCGTCCCGCCCCAAAAGAACAGGCGGCGTCACTGCGAGGTGACGCCGCCCTTGAATGCAGAAAGGGTGCAGCACTTGGCTGCACGCGTGATCAGATTGGCCCGCCGACGTTGCTGGTGGCGCAACCGGGTACCGTGATCAGCTGGATGTAGCCGCCGCATGCCGCGGTGCCCGCGTTGCCGCTGACCTGCCCGCTGCCGCTGCCGGTGGGCACGGTGTTCACGAGGCGGACGTTATCCTGGATGCCGAGCATGGTTCCCTGGCACACTCCGCCCGGGATGATCGTGCTGCCCTGGTTCTGGCCGAAGACGATCGCCTGCTGCGCGTTGGGCTCGGCGCCGCTCCACGCGACGGTGATCTGTCCGGGGCAGGTGCCGCTCACTGAGCAGCGGTAGCCGCCGGCCTCGTAGGTCAGTTGGCCCACCAGGCCGCGCGAAGAGAAGAAGCTGCCGCCGGTGGTGAACGGCGCGGAGCGCGAGTCGCCGGTGGTGAGTTTGAGGTTCGAGTCCTCGAAGATCTGGTGCGGCGGGCTGCCGGTGCCGTAGTAGCGAGGGCCGGACACGCCGAAGATGAGCGCCACGCCAACGGTCTCGCCGGGGCCGACGGCGATATCAGGAATGTCGATGGGCAGGGAGATGCCGCTGCCGATGCTGCCCTGCGTCGCATTGGCGACGCCCAGCGAGGTCCAGCCGGTGGGGGACTGGCCGGGTCCGGGGTTGCCCAAGCCGCTGCCTTCGCGGACGAACACCTCAACGGTGAAGGCCGCGTTCGCCGGCGCGCTGCTGGCAGTGGTCATTTCGGTGACGGTGATCGAAGGCCCATTCGAGGTGAGGTCGAAGAAGAGCCCCCATCCCGCCGAGCCGCCATTGTTCGCGGTCTCGTTCGCCACGAGGACATCGCCCATCGCGCCCGTCGCCGCCGCGCCCAGACCCAGCGCAGCTACAAGTGCACACATCTTTCTCATTGCCGTCTCTTCCTTTCCATGCAAGCCTGATTTGCTACGGCGCCCGAAACAGTTCCGGGTTCGCCACACGAGGTCAGACGGACTTCGAAGGTCGCCGCGGGACGCGCAGCGGGTGAATCCTCCTCTCCGTCGAACCGGTGTTCAATATACCTCAATCCGCGGCGGCCCGCAATGAAAAATCCGCCCGATCTGCTGTTTTTCGCCGCGCATTCTGCATGCCTGCCGACGCGTGCGGCGGAGAGTCGCGGCTTTCGGCGCGCCGTTGAGAAGCTCGGTAATCTGCAGCCGCCGACGGCCGCCCGCCTCGGCTCGCCGCATGGCATTCGGCCGCGGCGGCGCGGAAGGCGCGAGCGGAGGCGAGGGAAAAAAAGCATCTCGCTCCTTTCGGAGCGAGATGCGCGTGTAGCACTTGACTGTTCAGATCGAATCAGACTCTATGCCTGATTACGGAACCTGGACGACGTTGCTGGTCTTGCAGGGGCTGTCGACCGCGACGAGCTGCACGAAGCCACCGCAGGCGCCGCTGCTGGCCTGAGCGTTGACCGCGCCAGAGCCGTTGCCCGTGTTGATGGTGTTGTACAGCTGCAGCTGGTTGGTGCCGAGGCCGAGCTGGGTGCCGGCGCACTGACCGCTGTTGATGGTGAACGAACCGGTGTTGCGGGCGAAGACGATGCCCATGGGCTTGTTGGCCGGGGCGCCGTTCCACGCGAGGCGGACGGTGCCGGGGCAGGTGCCGGTGATCTGGGCGGTGAAGCCGCCGCCGCCGCCGGTGTAGTCGAGCTTGAAGGGATAGTCCCAGCCAGCGCCGTAGCCGGCGTCGGTGTTCGCAGCCCACGCACCGCCCACGGTGAAGAAGATCGAGTTGTCATTGACGATGTCGCGGGGCACCTTGTGGTTGGCCCAGGGGCCGCTGAACGACGGGTTGCCGGTGCTGCCCACTTCGATCCAGTACTGGCCGCTGGAAAGCGCGCCGACCCAGGACATGTCAATGCGGCATTCCTTGATGGCGCGGGCGCAGCTCAGAATGTCGCTCGCGGTGGTGCGGTAGATGTTGGTGAAGGTCGAGGAAATGAGGCGGTCGGTGGTCATGTCGCCGCCGACGAGCGTGGCCGTGCCGGCGATCATGTCGGCCTGGCTGCCCCGCCACAGCTGGATGTACACATCCACGATCGGCTCGTTGGTCCCTGCGTTGGTCTGGTACAGGTACCAGCGGAGTTCCGTGGGAGTCCACTGCTGGCCACTGGGGACGGTGAAGTCGTCGGCCTGGTGGAACGAGGTGACGATGGTGTTGTTCCCGTAGATGGTGCCGGGCGCTTCGATGGCGCTGTACATGCCGCCGCTGCAACCGCCGGACCGCGGGTCCATGCCGCCGTTGTCATAGGTCTGTCCGAACGCGGGGGCCGCAACCAGCGCGAGGGCTGCCACGGCCAGATTCTTCTTCTTCATCACTCTTCTCCTGAGAAGGCACAAACGTCATTGCCGGACCAGCCGTATACGAACGGCTGAGTGACTCCCGGCCCGACCAAAATGCATGCCCACACCGCTACGGCGAGGGCACCGATACCCAAGTGTCAGTCCGGCACGCCGGTTTCCCAAGCACTACCGACTGCCAAACTCCGGGGCAAATACAGCGAGATCCATGCGGGAAGGTGCGCTGACTTTCTCCTGAGCCGGCGATCGCCGACTGCTTTCCATCCTTGCGCATCCATCATAACCGATTTTCGCCAAGATTGCGAGGGAAAATGCGCTTTATTTCGCACTTTGGGAATACTGCCCCCAATTTGCCACGAGCGAGCCACGAAAAGTGAAATGGGGCAATCTGCCTCGCGCGCGACGACTTTCGAATCGGCATCCGGGTCGTGCAAACCCGACGCCGACCCGCTCAGTTCTGCAGCGCCCTTCGCCTCTGCAGTTCGGCGTCGATGAAGCCCTGCAGGTCGCCGTCGAGCACCCGCTGGGGGTTCATCACCTCGAAGCCGGTGCGGTGGTCCTTCACGCGGTTGTCGTAGATCACGTACGAGCGGATCTGCGTCCCCCAGCCGCGATCGACCTTGCCGCCCGAGGCCGCCGCGAGTTCCTGCTCGCGCTTCTCGTCGGCGATCTGCTGGAGTTTGGCCGTCAACTGCTCCATGGCCTGCCGCCGGTTCTGAGGCTGCTCGCGGTAGGACGACGCCACGACCATGATCCCCGTGGGCTTGTGCACGATCCGCACCGCCGAGGCCACTTTGTTCACGTTCTGCCCGCCGGGCCCGCTGGACCGGGCGAAGGTGGTGATCTCCAGCTCGCCGTCGGGAATGTGCAGATCGACTTCCTCAATCTCGGGAGTGACATCCACGGTCGCAAAGCTGGTCTGGCGCTTGCCCTGGGCGTTGAAGGGCGAGACCCGGGCCAGGCGGTGCGCGCCGCGCTCGCACTTGAGATAGCCGAAGGCGAACGGGCCCTTGACGTGGAAGGTGACCGAATCGATGCCGATCTCGCTGCCGTGGCTCTTTTCGAGTTCCTCGACCTTCCAGCCCATCTGCTCGAAGTAGTAGAGGTACATGCGCATGAGCATCTCGGCCCAGTCGTTGGCCTCGGTGCCGCCGTCGCCGGCGTGGATGGTGAAGAAGCAGTTGCGGTGATCGTGCGGCCCGGAGAGCAGCGACTGGAGTTCGACCTTCTCCATGCGGCTCTGGAGTTGGAAAAGCCCTTCGTCGGCCTCGGCGAGCAGTTCCTTGTCGCTGGCTTCGCGCGCCAGTTCGTAGGTGACGCGCGCTTCCTCGAAGTCGTGCTCCACGCGCAGCATCGGATCGATCTGGGCTTTGAGGGTCTTGAGTTCGGCGACGGTCTTCTGGGCGGAAGACTGCTCGGACCAGAAATCGCCGGCGCCCATCAACTCTTCAAGTTCGCCGATTCGTTTGAGCTTGGAGTCGACGTCAAAGAGAGTCGCGGATCGTTAAAATCCGCGCCTCGAGGTCGTCGATGATGGATTGGTGCGAGTCAAAGTGCATGGCTGATGGTAGCGGCGCAGGGTTGACAAGCGAATGAGGGAGTGAGGGGTCGAGGTATCAAGGCGCCGAGGCACGGAGGCATCAAGTTCCGTCCCCCGGCGTTGTGTGGCCATCGCGCGCGTCGATCACAATTTTTCACGCTCCCGATGGGGCCGAGGCCAGCGCGTAGGTCGGGACCAGGCTCTGCGCAGGCCCGGCAGATGCGTGTCCATCGCGCGCGAGTGAACCACCATCCGCGCAGCGCACGCCCAACCCGCCGGGCCGCGCCCAAAGCGGCGGTCCCGACCTACGCCGCGATTCGCAACCTCTCTCGACAATCTCCCTGCTTTGCCAGCTTCGGAATCTCTCACGACGGGCGCATCCAAAGGCTAGAGTTGACAGTCCGGAGCCTGCCAATGCGACTCGTGTTCAAATGCTTGTGCTACTTTGGCTGGTGGCCCGTTTGCTTCGCCGGCGTCGCCGCGCTGTCGAATTTCATTTTGGATACCGCTCAGTCGCCTTGGGTGGCGGCCGTGCTCGGCGCGTTCACGGGCTTAGGCATGATATTCGTGCTCGAAAACAAACGCCGCGGCTGGATTCGGGGTCTGATTTGGGATCCGGACGCCAAGCAGAGGCTGGCCAATCGCCGCAAGGAACTCGCCGACGAGCGCGAGCGGATCTTCGCAGACGCGAAAGCAGAATAGCACGGAGAGCACGCCCTTGATTGCGAGCGCGACGCAAACGCCGGGTCCGGTGTACTCCCGCCGTGACCTATGCGGCTCAATCCATTCGATCCCGGGCGATGAGACTTGCTCAGATAACCAGACGGAGATCAGACATGCCAACCACCACACCCGACCACGACAAGCGAATCGCTGAGATGACCTTCTCTTCGGTCTACCCGCACTACGTGGCGAAGGTCGAGAAGAAGGGCCGGACGAAACAGGAACTGCACCAGGTCATCACGTGGCTTACGGGGTTCGACAACAAGGCGATAGACAAACAGATCAAGGACAAGGTGACCTTTGAGGAGTTCTTTGCTCGCGCGAAGCTCAACCCGAATGCACACCTCATCACCGGCGTGATCTGCGGCTACCGGGTGGAAGAGATTGACAACCCGCTCACGCAGAAGGCGAGATACCTCGACAAACTCGTGGATGAACTCGCCAAAGGCAAGAAGATGGAGAAAATCCTCCGCGCGGGGTAGCGTCCGTGGACCGCGAGAGGCCATCGAATCGGCCGCAAGACCTGCACACCCGCGCTATATTGATGGCGTCATTCCACCCGGAGGAGCACGCCATGAATCGCAACGAAACCCCTCGCGAAGAGAAGCCGTTCACCCGCCGCGAATTCGTCAAGACCACGGCCGGTCTCACCGCCGCCGCGGCTTTTCCGCTGATCCCATCCACCGCCTGGGCCGGCGCTTCGGCCCATGTCGCGGGTTCCGACACCATCCGCGTCGGGCTCATCGGCTGCGGCGGGCGCGGCACGGGCGCGGCGATGCAGTCGCTGCAGGCGGCGCCCGAGACGCAGGTCGTCGCACTGGCCGACGTCTTCAGCGAACGCGTGCAGAGCAGTCGCGGCCACATCGCCCGACACGAGCGCGGCAAGATCGACGACGAGCACTGCTATCTCGGTTTCGACGCGTATCAGCAGCTGCTCGAACACGCGGATGTCGATCTGGTCATCCTCGCCACGCCGCCGCACTTCCGGCCGATGCATCTCGAAGCGGCGATCAAAGCGGGCAAGCACGTCTTCATGGAAAAGCCCGTTGCCGTCGATGCGCCGGGCATTCGCAAAGTCATCGCAGCGGGTCAGGAAGCGCAGCGCAAGAAGCTCTCCATCGTCGCCGGCACGCAGCGGCGACACGAGACCTGCTATCTTGAAGCCATGAAACGCCTCCAGGACGGCGCGATCGGCGAGGTCATCTCCGCGCGCTGCTACTGGAACCAGGGCGGCCTGTGGATGAACGAGCGGCAGGATTCGTGGTCCGACATGGAGTGGCAACTGCGCAACTGGCTCTACTTCACCTGGCTCAGCGGCGATCACATCGTCGAGCAGCACGTGCACAATCTCGACGCCGTCAACTGGGCGATGGGCGGGCACCCCGTCAAGGCCATGGGCATGGGAGGCCGGCAGGTGCGCACGAGCCCGAAGTACGGCCACATCTTCGATCACTTCGCGGTCGAGTATGAATACGCCAGCGGCGGCTTCCTCGAGAGCATGTGCAGGCAGATCGACAATTGCACCAGCCGCGTCGAGGAAGTCGTCTACGGCACGACCGGTCGCATGCGCACGCACAGCGGCTACGCCGAGATCTTCGGCCCCAGGGCATGGCGCTTTGAAGGCGACAACGGCGAGCCGTACGTGCAGGAGCACGTCGATCTGATCGCCAGCGTGCGCGAAGGCAAGGGCCTCAACGAAGCGCAGCGCATTGCAGAATCGACGCTCACGGCGATCATGGGTCGCATGAGCGCCTACACCGGGCAGGAGATCACGTGGGAGCAGGCGCTCAATTCGCAGGAGAGCCTCGGCCCGGATGTCTACGAGTTTGGTTCGCTGCCCGTGCCGCCGGTCGCCGTGCCGGGGCGCACGCCGTTTGTGTGAGAGTCGTTGCAGCGAGGCAATCTTGCGAAGGATGCAATCATGATGCGAAGAGAATTTGTGAAGATGGCGGCGGGGGCGGCGGTGCTCGGCTCGGGCGCGACAGCGACATTGGCCGCCGGCGAGCACTCCAGGCGAGACGCCTCGCCTTTCAAACTGAAATACGCGCCGCACTTTGGCATGTTCCGCCACCACGCCGGCGACGATGATGTCGATCAGCTCAAGTTCGCCGCCGACGAGGGCTTCAGCGCGTGGGAAGACAACGGCATGGCCGGCCGGAGCGTCGAAGACCAGAACCGCCTCGCCAAGGCGATGAGCGATCTCGGCATCACCATGGGCGTGTTCGTGGTCAACATGGATACGGCGTGGGGGCCGACGCTGTCAAGCGGCTCGGCCGAAGCGCGCGACAAGTTCGTCGATGCCTGCCGCAAGGCCGTCGATGTCGCCAAGCGCGTCAACGCGAAGTGGATGACCGTCGTGCCCGGCACCTACACGCAGCGCCTCACGCTCGACTACCAGACGGCCAACGTCGTCGATTGCCTCCGCCGCGGCGCCGAGATCTTCGAGTCGCACGGCCTGGTCATGGTGCTCGAACCGCTCAACCCGTGGCGCGATCATCCCAACATGTTTCTGACCACGATCGGCCAGGGATATCAGATCTGCCGCGCGGTGGCCAGTCCGGCGTGCAAGATACTCGATGATCTCTACCACCAGCAGATCACCGAGGGCAATCTCATTCCCAACATCGACGCGGCGTGGAGCGAGATCGCCTATTTCCAGACCGGCGACAACCCCGGCCGCAACGAGCCGACCACCGGCGAGATCAACTACCGCAACGTGTTTCGTCACATCCATTCGAAGGGGTTTGAGGGCGTCGTGGGCATGGAGCACGGCAACAGCCGCGGCGCCAAGGAAGGCGAACGGGCCGTCATCGACGCGTATCGCGCCTGCGATGATTTTGGAGGCTGAGATGATGCCGCGCCGCTTCGCTGCGTTGCTCGCGCTTGCATTGATGATGGTCCTCTCCATGCGCGCGCCCGGTCAAGGTGTCGCCGCCAGCGACGACCGGCTCGACTGGTGGCGCGAGGCTCGCTTTGGCATGTTCATTCACTGGGGCCTCTACGCCATTCCGGCGGGGCAGTGGAACGGCCAGAGCGTGCCCGGCGTCGGCGAGTGGATCATGCACAACGGCCACATCGCGCGCGAAGATTACGCGACGCTCGTGCCGCAGTTCAACCCCGTGAAATTCGACGCCGAGCAGTGGGCCCGCACCGCCAGCGAAGCGGGCATGAAGTACCTCGTCATCACCACCAAGCACCACGACGGCTTCTGCATGTTCGACTCGGAGCACACCGAGTACGACATCATGGCCACGCCCTTCAAGCGCGACATCATGCGCGAGATCAGCGCCGCCTGTCGCAAGTACGATCTGAAGATCGGCTGGTACCACAGCATCTGGGACTGGCACCATCCCGATGCGGCGGGGCCGAGCTTTGACGAGTATGCCGCCGTGCTCGAAAAGCAGGTCGATGAACTGCTCACCAACTACGGCGCGATTGACATCATGTGGTTCGACGGCGAGTGGATTCCCGAGTGGACCGAAGAAAAGGGCCGTGCGCTTTACGAGCACATCCGCCAGGTGGCGCCCAGGGTCATCATCAACAACCGCGTCGGCAAGGGGCGCGGCGGCATGGCCGGGCTGCACGATCCATCTCAGAATGCCGGCGACTTCGGCACGCCCGAGCAGGAGATTCCCGGCCAGGGTATTCCCGGCTACGACTGGGAAACCTGCATGACCATGAACGACACCTGGGGCTTTCGCAGCGACGACCACAACTGGAAGTCGGCAACGACGCTCGTGCGCAACCTCATCGACACGTCGAGCAAGGGCGGCAACTTCCTGCTCAACGTCGGTCCCACGGCACAAGGTGAAATTCCCCCCGAGAGCGTTGAGCGCCTGCGCGCCATGGGACGGTGGCTGCGCGTGAACGGGCAGGCGATCTACGGCACAACGGCCGGGCCCTTCAAGAGGCTCGAGTGGGGCCGCTGCACGCGAAAGGGCAACCGCCTCTACCTGCACGTGTTCGACTGGCCCGCGGATGGGCGTCTGCTCGTGCCCGGCTTGCAGAACGAAATCATCAGCGCCGCGATCGTCGGCGATTCAGCCGGCCAGCCGCTGCGCATCTCGCGCCGGAATGAATCGGTGATCCTCGAAGTGCCGGCCGAACCGTCCAATGAGATCGCCACCGTGATCGCGCTCGATCTCGCCGGCGAGCCGCGCGTCGTCACGATCCCCCTGCGGCAGCGCGATGACGGCTCGATCACGCTGCGCGCCATCGACGCCGATGTCATCGGCATGACCGCCCGCTACGAATCAGGCAACGGCAAGGACAACATCGGCTTCTGGACCGATGCGAGCGACGTCGTGGCGTGGCGCTTCGAACTCAGCCGGCCGGGCCGATTCCGCGTGGCGCTCGCGCAGGCCTGCCCGGCGGACACGGCGGGCACACTTGTCAATGTCACCATCGGCGAAGCAACGCGGAGCATGCGCGTGAAGCCGACGCAGGGCTGGGCGGACTTCGTCGAAGTCGAACTCGGCGAAGTGGATCTGCCGGTGGTCGGCGCGTGCGAAGTGCGCGTGGAGGCACAGGGCCAGCCGCCGCTGGCCGTGATGAACCTGCAGAGCATCACGCTCACACCGGTGGATTCGCACTGAACGGTTCGAGTGCGGGTGCGCGCATGCGTCTGAGAAAACGCAGTCGATGGCGCTACGGAATCTGCACGACCTCGCTGATCGTGCACGGGAATCCGTCCACGACGATCATCTGTAGATAGCCGCCGCACGCTTTTGCGGAGAGCCGAGGGTGAAACTCGCCCTGACCCTTGGGCCCGGTGCGGAATGGCCGCGTGGCTCCGAAGTGGTCAGTGCCAAGGCCAAGCTCGGTGCCCGCGCACTGGATCGACGGGATCACATAGCGGCCCCGTGACAGACTGAAAGCAATCGCCGCCCAGTGGTCTGGCGCGGCCCCTTCCCAGCGGACCGTCACACGGCCCGGACAGCCCTCGCTGACTGACAGAACCAGATTGTCCGGCCCGATGAGCGCCGCATTGGCGCTTGTGCATGCGCCGAACACGATCGCGCTGGCGACAAGTGCATGCGCAGTCTTCATGATGCGTCCCTTCTTTGGCGCGGCAATTCCGCCGAGCATCTTACGGAATTTGCACGACGTTGCTCGTCGCACAGGGGTTGCCGTCCATTACGACAGCCTGGACGTATCCCCCGCACGAGTCGGGCGCTGCCGTGCCGGTGACGCGGCCCTGGCCGTCGCTCCTGGTCTGCACGATCGCGGCGAGCCACAGGCCGCGCGTGCCCAGGCCGAGTTGCGTGCCGCCGCAGGGCGTGGGAATGATGTACGTGCCGGTTTCCAATGCGAAGACGATTCCCATGTACCGGTCCGGCGTCGCGCCTTGCCAGCGCAGCGTGATGGCGCCCGGACACTCGCCCTGGACGCCGATGGTCAGATCACCCGCGCGTGCCACGGCACTGGCGCTGAGGAGGACAGTTGCCACTACGAGTGCACTCTTGAGCATGATCGACTCCTTCCGCGGCTCGCTCGCGCCGCCATCACGGGATCTGCACGACGTTGCTCGTCTCGCATGGCGGCATACTCACGACGACGATCTGCAGGTAGCCTCCGCAGGAATAGGGATTCGCGGTGCCATGCATCGCGCCGGCGCCTTCGGGGCCGGTGTTGAATCGGCGCAGGAGACGCAAGCCATCCACGCCGAGTCCAAGCGTCGTGCCGCCGCAAATCGCTCCAATCGAGATCCGGTACGCTCCGGTTTCGTGCGAGAAGACCAGCGCAGCGCTCTTACTCGACATGGCGCCCTCCCAACTCACGCTCACCTCGCCTGGGCAGACGCCTTCGATCGAAAGCACAGGATCCTGCGCAGAGGCACGATTCGCAGCGCCCGCCATCGCCGCAGCAGCGAGCGCCAGGCAAATTCCAGTTCGCATGATCGACCTCCCTCTGATTATGAGACTACTACGCAATCGAGGGGGCCGCAAGCGAATTCTTACGGAGCGATTTCAGATTCCGGTAATCAGGGCAGCGTTCCCGGTGGCCGGTTCGCGGCGGTCAATTGCCGCACCGTCTCAGCGTCTTTGGGCCGAGGCTGCGAACGCTCATCCGGGCTTCTTCACGGCGCGGCGCTTGCGCGGTTTCGCGTCGCTGGCGGCGTGTAGTGCACCATTCTCTTCGCTTACTTCGGGCGCATCTTCGAGGGGAATGAGCGCGATAGTCAGCGCGTAGCGGTGCGGCTCGCTGGCCGCGCGGCGCCGCCCCGGCTTGCCGCCGGTCGGTTTCGTCCCGATTTCCGCGGCCAGCAGGGCGCCCATTTCTTCGAGCAGTTCGTAGAAGCGGGCGAGGTTCTCATCCGAGAGCCGGCCGCGCTGCCGGCGGAGGTAGATGTTCTCGCGCTGATCGACGCGGCGGGGCAGGCCGTGCGTCACCGCGTCGCGGTAGTTCCGCTCGGTCAGTTTGAAGACCGTGCTGTTGAAGCGAAGCAGGGTGCGACGGACATCCTCGGCCGCATCGCCGCTCCCGGCCAGGCGATAGTGGTCGCTGACCATGTCGTAAAGGGCCTCATCGCGCTTGCCGGCCTTGCGGCTGCCTGTCTGCCGGAGCAGCCCGACATCGACCATGATCTCGAGGTGGTAGTAGAGCGACTGCGGCGAACGGCCGAGTTCTCGGGCCAGTTCCGCCACCGAACAGGGCCCGATTTCCGACATGGCGTCGATCACCTCGAGCCGCGCCGGCGACTGGGTGATCGCCTCGCGCTGCGCGGCATTGAGGATCATGATGGTCTTGTCGCGATTGGACATACGCCAGTTTCGCCGCCCGCCCGCTCGGGTCAAACGGCCAAGGTCAAACAGCCGGGGCCTGAGGGTCAAACCCGAACCGGACCGGCCGGCAGCAGAATCTTCTGTTCAATTTTACCAGATAATTTGAACATTGCGAAACCGGGTGTATCCTTTTCTCGAAACACACGGGCGGCAGACCCAATTCCTTTTTGTAGAGAGTGGAGCATCATGAACCGGACCAAGCAGATCATCGTCGGCGCCGCCGGCCTCGCGGCCTGCGCCGCCATGGCCTTCGGCGCCATTGTCAGCCTGACCGAGACCTTCGAGAACATCCAGGGCGACCCCCAGGCCGGCTGGACGTACAACTCGGGCGATGAAGGCATCGAAGTGAACAACGGCAATCACTACCTGCGCACCTCGATCGACACGTTCGGCGTCACGCTGAGCACCAAGACCGATGGCTCGAACCGCCTCGCCGGCAACAAGAACTACCGCACCGAGGGCGTCATCGGGTTCTCCATCACCACCGCCGGCACCGCCGACTTCAACACCGTGCGCGACATGACCATCTCGATCGTCAATGACAACGGCACGCCCGGCGACAGTTCAGATGACTTCGGCTTCTACCACGTCACGGGCCGGATGATGCCCTTCGACGGCCAGGTGCGCACTTTCCGCTTCCCGATGCCCAGCCAGGTGACGGGTCAGACGCCCGACGGCTGGGTGGCGTGGGAACTCGGCCCGAACACGCCGCCGAACTTCACGTGGGACCAGGTCGTCACCGACGTGGATCAACTGAACTTCCACTACTTCCACCCCGAGTTCTTCTACATCTTCCAGTTCCATCACCTCGGCGTGGACAACATCCGCGTGTACGCAGATACCGACTTCCGCTGAGAAGCGGCAGAGGTGTAAAGACCTCGCGAACCCCGCGCCACGATGCGCGGGGTTTGTCGCTTTTGCCTTGTCCATCGAGTCCTAGGCGCGGTTGCGATAGAGGTTCTCGTCGACGACCTGCGCCATGGCCTGTGCGTTGAGATCGCCGCCGAGAAATGCATTGAGCCGCGCGACGCCGTCGATCGGGTTGGCGATCATTTCGTGGTACTGCACGTCGAGGCAGCGGATGTTGGGCTGGCGGCCGAGCCAGTTGTCCACCATGTCCAGGTGCTTTTGCAGCAGCGTCAGCACCTCGGCGTCGCTGATCTTGTCCGGATCTTCGCCGCGGCGCACGAGCATCTTCTTCTGCGACTCGATGCTCTCTTCGAGGCGCCGGCGCATGAACACGACGCGGTACTCAAAGCCGCCCGGCAGGTGGCGCAGCAGCGCCGAGATGACCTTGACCGACTTGCCCACCGCGTCGGCGACCCAGGCCGTGTCGCCCTTGTCCAGCGCCTTGACGCGCTCGAATTCGTAGTAGCCCTTGGGGTTGTCCTCGTCGGCGGTGCGGATGTTGTCGATGATCGGTGGGATGCCGCCGGCATCGAGCATCTTCATCATCATCGACGTGCCGGAGCGCGGCAGGCCGGAGACGACGGTGATGAACGTGCGGCTGGGTGTGGCGGGTGAGCGGCCGAAGAATCGCTTGAGCATCGACGTGGACCGTCTGATCGAAGGCAACGGAAGCCGGGCACGGGCGGCCGAAAGCCTGCCGGATGGCGCAGCCGCGCACTCATGGTAGACGCGCAGAACAGCGGCGGCGGCGCCGGGGGCTGCAAGGGCGATTCCTGAGACGCTTACTGGTTGCCCAGGCCCTGGTCGAGACGGAACCACACCTGAGCGCGGGGCCAGTTCTCGCTTTCCGTGTCAGGCAGGATGCTGTAAACGCGCGCAGACTTGTCGATGTACCACGTCACGCTCAGATCATCCTCAAGCAGATTGCAGCCGATCACGTGGCTGAAGTCGCTCTTGGTGCGCAAGCCGTCGGCCAGCAGCGACACGCCCGAGGGGTGCTCCATGCGCAGCCGATCGCGGTCGTAGCGGTCGATGGGATCAGCCTGCTGGCTGTTGAGGTTCAGCATGCCTCGGTATTGGTAATTGCCGAAGATCAGCGTCTGACTTTCACGCTTCCAGAAATCCTCGTACCGATCGATGGTGTGATTGCCGGTGTGCGACGGGCAGTAGAAGACGCCTGCGGCGTTGATGTAGTTGCGCGAGAACAGCCGGCCCATGCCGTCCCATGCATCCCTCGGCGCGCCGCGATTGAGGATCATCATGTCCTGGGGCCGGGGCTCGCGATACTGGTTGCCGGCAAAGTACGAATTCGGCATACGGTTACGGTTGTCGCGCGAATACGACTCGAGCGCGATCGCCATCTGATGCATGTTGCTCGCACACGCAACGCGGCGGGCGGCTTCGCGCACCTGCGCGAACGCAGGCATCAACAGACTGATGAGCAGACTCGCAACTCCCATCACCACGAGCAGTTCAATGAGAGAGAAACCGCGGCGCGCTTGCGCGCTGCGCGCGATGCACAGCGCGGCGCACGCTCCGCTGGTGTTGCGCGACCGCGCCGATGTCAATTCGGATCTGGGGATTTCACCTGCCACGGCTGAACTCCGGTGTCCGTCAGCACTCAATTAATGTACCACAAACCCGGCGGGGACAACCCCGAATCCACTCAGATTGCAAAAGTTTCCCCTTTTTTCCGAAACAGGGCATCAGGTGAGGGATTTCATCCCTACGCCGAAAATCCTGAAACCTCAGCCCTTTACGCTGCGGACAGTGGTGTGCCGGCGTCGCCCGGCGGCTAGGATTCTTTGAAATGCACGATGACTGGTCCCTGATGCAGCGAGTTGCGGAGGGAGATCGCGCTGCGGTCGCCGAGCTGTACGACCGTTTCGCCTGTCTCGTGTATCGAATGGCCTATCAACTCCTCCCCTCAAAAGGGGATGCCGAAGACGCGGTGCAGGAGGTGTTTGTCCGCCTGTGGCAGAGCGCGGGTCATTTCGACCCCGATCGGGCCTCGCTGGTGACTTGGGTTATGCTCATCACCCGCCGTTACCTGGTGGATCAGTTGCGGCGGATGCGCGTGCGGCCCAAGTTCAGGGGCTTTGACGAGCAGTGGTCGGCGGAAGATGAATCGATCCTGGCTCCGGGATCGGGGATGCAGAGGAACGAGCGGCGTCAGCGCCTGCGCGAGAAGATCGAGGCCCTGCCCGAATTGCAGCGTGAGGTGGTCGAGCGGGCCTATCTGGGCGGCAAGACGCTGCGGGAGATCGGTCAGGAACTCAACAAGCCGATCGGGACGGTCAAGTCAGCCCTGAGCCGCGCTCTGGCTGTGCTGCGAGAACGAGTGCCGAGTGAAGAAGGTATCGCATGAAGTGGTCACGGGAAGAACTCATTGAACTGGCCAGCCGCGACGCGCTGGGGATGCTGGATCCCGATGAATCGGAGGCGTTCGAGGCGGCGTTCCGCCGCGCCGATGCAGACACGCGCCGCGAACTGCGGGTGGTGCAGGATGACATCATCGCGCTTGGCGAGTTGCTCATCGACGCCCGGCCCGACGAGGACCTGCGCGATCGCACCGTTGGCCACGTCGCCGAACTCATCGAACGCCAGCCGGCGCCGACGCTCAAACGCCGCGTGCTTGGCGAGTTTGAGCGCTTCGTTGAGGAAGACTTGCGTGGCAGCCTGCAGTTCCCGCCCGCCGGCGCTGCCGCTCCGCGCCGCGGCGACTGGGTCGAACGATTCGCTGCCGGCCGCGTCTCGCCGATGTGGCGCATCGCCGCGCTCGTGCTGCTCACCGTCACGCTCGGCCTGACCTGGTTCGGCGTGGACGCCTACTCCAACGCCATGCGCATGGCCGACGCCATGGTCAACAACCGCATCGAAGAGATCATCGCCGTCAGGTTCGGGCAGCTGCCCGAGGACTTCTGGTTCAATCCCGAATCGCGACTGAGTTCATTCACCGTCGCCGACAGCGGCTTCAAGGGCCGCGCCATGCTCGCCGTGATCAACTCGCAGGACCGCGGCTTCCTCGCGGCCATCAACATGCCCGACTCAAGCGATCCCTATCGCC
Organism: Phycisphaerales bacterium; assembly: GCA_020852515.1. Lineage (NCBI taxonomy): Bacteria > Pseudomonadati > Planctomycetota > Phycisphaerae > Phycisphaerales > Phycisphaerales bacterium. The sequence continues at coordinate 39,653 of JADZAS010000026.1, read as the reverse complement.
TGCTCATGGGCTACGGCGACCTGCAGGACGCCCGGCCAGTCGCCGAGTTCTACGCCAAGGGCGGCACGTGCTCTGTGCCCATCTCCCTCGGCGGCGCTGCCGATGTGAGCGGCGCCAAGTGGTGGATCATGGGTCCGTCCGCAAGCATCGAAGGCGAACTCGTCGCTCTGCTCGAGATCATTCCCGACACGCAGTAAGCTTCAACTCCCCCAGCCTGCTTCAGAGACCCGTGCGTTTCCGCGCGGGTCTTTTCATCGGCCGGCTCGCGCTGCTCAATCCAACCTGCCGCCCTGCGGCTATCGGACATCACCGTGATCGTGTTCGTGCCGGTCTGGAATATCGCGCCGGATCGAGGGGTTGACGATTCTGCCGGGGCGACGCGCCTGCGGCGGCGGGCTGGTACAATGTCCACGCGCGGCACGATGTCGCGACGCGGGTTTTCGAGGAGGGTCGAGACATGGCCGGGGGCTTGAAGGCTGCAGCGCTGTGCGCGGCGGCGATCGGTGTATGGGGCTTGAGCGCAGCTGCGCTGGGCGACGTGGTGTCGGTTACCACTTCCAAAGACAACACGCTCTACGAAGACTTCCAGGGCTCGCTGAGCAACGGCGCCGGCGCGCACATGTTCGCCGGATCCACCGCGGGCTGGGCCTACCGCCGCGCCCTGGCAGCATTCGACGTCGCAGGCGCCGTGCCCGCCGGCTCGACGATCCTCAGCGTCTCGCTCACGCTGCACATGTCGCAGACCATTGCCGGCGATCAGGTCGTCTCACTCCACCGCGTGCTGGCCGATTGGGGCGAAGGCGCCTCCATCGCGCCCGGCGAGCAGGGCGGCGGCGGCCAGGCCGCGCCTGGCGACGCCACCTGGCGCTACACCTTCTACAACACCCAATCGTGGACCAACCTCGGCGGCGACTTCGTCGCAGACGCCAGCGGCTCGACCATCGTCGGTTCGACCGACGGGTTCTACACCTGGAACTCGACTGCCGAGATGGTCGCCGACGTCCAGCTGTGGCTCGATGATCCTTCAAGCAGTTTCGGCTGGGAGATCATCGGCAACGAATCCACCCCCTACACGGCCAAGCGATTCGACACCCGCGAGAACCGCAACGAACTCTACCGCCCGGTGCTCATGATCGAGTACCTGCCGATTCCCGAGCCCGGCGCCTTCGTGCTCGTGTCGCTGGCACTGGGGTGGATGGGCGGCCGGCGCCGCCGGATGAGTTGAACGCGGGTGATTTTTGCATACACTTGCAACTGATGGCACCCACTGTCTAGAACAACCCGTCGCTGATCGCGCCGCAGCGCCCTGTCGCAGCGGCGCATCGCCCTGCGCTGCGGCCGGTCGGGAGATCGAGGCCGAGGCGGCGGCGGGTTGCCGCTCAGCATCTCCGAGACAATCAAATTGAATCGTCGCGGCGGCAAAGCGCGCTCCTCCGGAGTTCGCCAGCGCCGCCGACTCGGGATGTGCCTTTCACATGTCACACAAGACCCGCCCTGAAACGGGCTTTACCTGCATTCACTGCCGCCAGGCCGTGTCGCCGCAGGCGTATGGAACCAGCCATCGCAACCACTGTCCGCAATGCCTCTGGTCGAGGCACGTGGATGAGCAGGTGGGAGATCGGCGCTGCGCGTGTCGCGGCCCGATGGAGCCGATCGCGCTGGAGGTGCGCCGCGACGGCGAGTGGGCCATCGTCCACCGCTGCACGGGATGCAACACGCTGCGCACCAACCGCATCGCCGGCGACGATCACGTCCTGACGCTGCTTTCGCTCGCGCTGCGACCGATCGCCAACCCGGCGTTCCCGCTCGACAGTCTCAATCCATCGCGCCGAGCCTGAAGGCATCCGCGGCTCACATGGCTGCTAGCATCACGCACCAGTCAGGAGGGCGAGATGGACCGCACCACACTGATTCGACACTGGGACGAGGCGTGGAAAGACGGCCTGTGGGCCGCGCCGTGGAGCCGCGTGCTTGACGATCTCGCCCCCGCCCAACTCGTCTGGCGGCCGCAACCGCAGCGCCACTGCATCTGGCAGTACGTCGACCACATGCTCTTCTGGCGCGATGTCGCCCTGCGGCGGACGCGCGGGCAGGACGTGAGCGCCGAAGAGCAGCAGCACCGCAACTTCGCCGCGCCGCCCGAGCCCTCTCCATCCATGGCCGAAGAGCTCCGCCGGCGCTGGCGGCAGTCGCACGAGCAGGTTCGCGCTGCGATCGCCGACGACGGCTCTGATCTGCAGCGCCTGCAGTACATCGCCTTCCACGACAGTTACCACGTCGGTCAGATCATGCTCCTGCGCGCGTTGCAGGGCCTGCCTCCGATCGAATAGCGTCTCGCTCACCCGGCGCCTGGCGCCCTCGAAAGGAACGGTGTCATCGTGGGTTTCGTTCAGGAGTTTCGCGAGTTCGCCGTCAAGGGAAACGTCGTGGACATGGCCGTGGGCATCATCCTCGGCGCTTCGTTCAACAAGATCGTCAACTCGATGGTCAATGACATTCTCATGCCGCCCATCGGCATGGCGCTGGGGCGCGTCGAGTTCAAAGACCTCCAGATCCTCCTCCGGGCGGCGACCATGGATGAAAACAGCGTTGTGGTGACGCCCGAGGTCGCCATGCGCTACGGCATGTTCATCAACACCATCATCGAGTTCCTCATCGTCGGCTTGTCCGTCTTCTTCGTCATCAAGGTCATGAATCGCGTGCTGCGGCAGCGCGAGGCGGCGGCGGCATGAACCCGGCGCACCTTCCCTCCGCCCAATGCGTTGCCAGACGCCTTGGTGCGGCGCTGGTCGCAGCGGCGCTGCTGCTCAGCCGCGCCGCCGCGGCACAGACCGATGCCGATGCGCCGGCGAAGCCGATTGACGTCGCGCCCAAGTTGCAGTCCATCCTTGAATCGCGCCGACTCCCCGCCCTCGCCGCCGTCGCCGTGCGCGACGGCCAGGTCGCGGCCATCGGGGCCGTTGGAGTGCGCCGCGCCGGCTTTGCTGAACCGGTCACGACCGATGACCTCTGGCACATTGGCTCGTGCACCAAGGCGATGACCGCTGCGCTCGCCGCGCGACTTGTCGAGGCCGACAAGATCGAGTGGGACACCACCATCGGCGCCTCGCTCGGCTCCATCGAGGGCGTCGGCGAAGAAATCCTCCCGGCCTGGCGCGGCGTCACGCTGCGCCAACTACTCTCGCACCGATCGGGTCTGCCCGAAGATCGCCAGCCCGACCCCGCCATCTGGCCCACGGTCCGGTCGCTCAACGGCCCGATCATCGAGCAGCGCCGTGCCGTGGCCCGGCTCATCCTCTCGCGCTCGCCGGCGTCCGAGCCGGGCAGCGAAATGGCGTACTCCAACTTCGGCTACGTCATCGCCGGCTCCATGATGGAGCACGCCACGGGACGGTCGTGGGAAGATCTGATGCGAAGCGAAGTCTTCGAGCCGCTCGAGATGCGCTCAGCCGGCTTCGGCGCGCCGCAATCCGAGAAGATAAGTCACGATGAAACTTCGCAGCCGTGGGGCCACGCCGGTGCGGGTGCGACGCTCAAGCCGGTGGGCCCGTGGACGGCGGGCGCTGACAATCCCGCCGCGCTCGGCCCGGCGGGCACGGTGCATCTTTCGCTGGCCGACTGGGCGAAATTCGCCGCGGCGAGCGCGAGCGGCGGCGCGGGCGAGGCATCGACGTATCTCAAGCCCGAGGCCTGGTCGATCCTGCATGACGACTTCTACCAGCAGGACTACGCGCTGGGCTGGGTGACCGGCGAGCGTCCGTGGGCCGGCGGGTCGATCCTCACGCATGCCGGCAGCAACGGCCTGTGGTTCGCCGTCATCTGGATCGCGCCCGCGCGCCACGCCGCCGCCATAGCCGTGACCAACGTCGCAAACGAACACGCAGCGCCGGCGTGCGACGAAGCGATCGTCGAAGTGCTCAGAGTCATGGAACTGATTCCGTGAACGAGATTCGTCGGTTGCGACGTGCGACGCGGCGCCGGCGAAGAACAAGCCGATCTCTTGACTCCCGAAGGGGCGGAAGATGGCAGCCCGGGGCATCGCCCCGGGGATGAGGTTGGGTCAACCAGTTGAGCCCTGAAGGGGCGGTCTAGTCTCCAAGTTTGCTGCGGGATGCTCTAACACATACAGAAGTCGCTCAATGATCACTGAATCGGGAAGCCAGCTTCGTCGACGGATTCTGATCATTCTGTTCATTCTGGTGTCAGGACCGATTCTGAATGTCGCCTTGGCCTGGGCCTGCGTATGTTGGTCGCCCACAATAGACACGCGCATCACGTATAACGGACTACCGCACATGCCTCCGCCCGAGGTAAGTATTCATCCCATCCAGCTGATTGAGGAACGAGGACTCGGCATAACTCGATCGGATCGAAGACAGCTAATGGGGACCTACACGCGTACATGGACGCTGAGCGCCGGTTGGCCCGTGCACAGTGTCTACCTGGAACGCATCCGCCAGGAAGTGAATGCTTACTATTACCCGCCGATTTCCTGGGTGCCGCCGAGTCGATGGAGAGAGGGGCTGCTCATCCCGGAGTGGGTACCGTGGTGCAAACATCGCATCCCGGGGGCAATCGATCAACGATACTTGCCGACCCGGCCGATCTGGCGAGGCTGCGTGTTCAATTCGCTCTTCTACTCTGCAAGTCTTTTTATCCTGGTGTTTGGACCGGCAGCGATTCGGCGGTATCACCGTTCTATTCGCGGCAGGTGCGTGCATTGCGGATATCCTCGTGGGAGTTCGCCGATTTGCACCGAGTGCGGTGCTGCTCACAGGTCGAAGTGACGATGACCTGTCCCCCTAAGTTGTGCTGCGTCTCTATTGAGGTTGTGAAGCTCATCACTTGCGCGCAGGACGGCGAAGGTGTACACTCACGCGCATCGGTGCCCGTGCCGCCGATCTTCACGCCGGCGCTGTGCCGCGTTGCGGCTGCGCTTACCCGTGGCTACCCGCTTGTGCCTCTTCGGAGCGGAGGCGGGCGCTTGCGCCTCGTCATGGCATGACGGCGCGCGGCGCCTCGCCTTACCCACCCAGTTGCGGCGCGGCTTCTTCGGCCTCCTCGCCTTCCACGACGCGCGGATCCGTCGCCGACAGGTAGCGGTCGAGAACGGCGACGATGTCTTCGTGCAGCTTCTTGGCAACGGAAACTTCGCCCTGTTTGATGTCGTTGACCAGCACCGAGAACGCCAGGCTCCGTCCGGCCGGGCTCGTGACGTAGCCGGACAGGCACGACACGCCGGAGATGTAGCCGCTCTTGGCCCGCACCTCGCAGGTGAGATCGCGATCGCCGAAGCGCTTGCGCAGCGTGCCGTTCTCGCCCGCCAGCGCCAACGAATCGTGGAACATTTCGGCCGTCTGCGGATTGCGGCCGAGCATCGCCAGCCACGACGCCACCACGCCGGCGGTGACGCGGTTCTCGCGGCTCAGGCCCGAGCCGTCGATCATGCGCACCTGCGTGGCCGCGGCGGGTCCGAGGTGCTTGCTGAGCACCAGCCGCACCACCGCGGCGCCGTTCGTCCACGAGCCGGGCTGGTCCGTGACTTCGTGGCCGATGCGCTTGAGCAGCGCCTCGGCGTAGAGGTTGTCGCTGTCCTGGTTGCAGCGCGTGAGGATCGTGCCGATCGGCGAGCGCACCGGGCGGCCGAGCACCTCGCCGACAAACGGCAGGGGATCGCCCTCGCCGGCCGTGCGCGCCGCGGCTACCTTGACGCCGCGCTGGCGCAGCCGCTGCGCGAACAGTTGCGCGTAGAGCGACGGCGGGTTGTGCACCGTGATCTTCATCGGCGCCGCCTGCGGCCGGCGGATCGTGCCGCGCATGGCAAATTCATTGACAGTCAGCGGCCGCACGACGTAGATCTGGTTCGTGGCCTTGGCGCTCACCGTCGTGCTCGCTTCGTTTCTGAAGCGCAGGAAGGAAGACACATCCGGCTCGATGCGATACGTCGGCGCCTGGCCCGCCTGCCGCGCCGGCCAGGCGTAGAACCACAGGCAGTTGCCGAAGTAGTTGAACCCGCTCACCTGCGCTCCGTACGGGTAGAGCAGGTCTTCCTCTTCCCACGTCGCGTTCACGAACTGCCGGTCGAAGACGCGGTCATCGATGATGAGTTCGCTGATTTCGGTCATGCCCGACGCGACCACATCGTCGATCCACAGGTCGATGAACGCCTCGATGCTCATCTGCATGCTCGTGAGCAGTTCGGGGTCCGCCAGGGCCGGATCGCCGCTGCCGACGATGATGAGGCGATCGCCGCTGCGGATCATGTGCGTCTCGAAACTGAAATCCGTCCCCAGCGCGAGCAGCGCGGTGCCCGAAGTGATGAGCTTGAGATTGCTCGCCGGAATCATCGCCCGCTCGGGCTCGACCGAGGCGAGCACATCGCCCGTATCGACCTCGACGACCTGGCAGGTGATCGACGCCCCGCCCAGCCGGGCCCCGGCGATCTTGTCGCGCACCTGGGTTGCCACGTTGAGCCGCGAGGTTTGCGCCGCCGCGTCATCGACGCCGAGCGTCACGCTCAGCAGCAGGGCCAGGATGGTGGGCAGGACGGTCAGGCGGCGAAAGGGCATGAGCAGCAGTCTCCGATGCGCGCAGGGTGACAATTCAATGCACTTCAGGCGGGCGAGTCTGGTAACGGTGCAGGCGCATCAGGGCGTCGCCAGTCCTATCGGTTGATCGCGATGCGAAACTTGGGCGGTCTCGCGCGCTGCGGCGATCGCGGACCAGTCCCGGCCACAGACCCGTCACGACCGGCCCGGCACAGCCGTGCGAGCGAGCCCCTGCCAGGGCGTGATTGATCTACTGTCAAAAAGCGACCCCAACGGGATTTGAACCCGTGTTACCAGGATGAAAACCTGGTGTCCTGGACCTGGCTAGACGATGGGGTCGGCTGGTCTTCGAGAGCGCGGCCCGGCACTCGAAGGGGCCGATTGTAGGCCCGGGAACATGCACGGCCAAACTGGCAATCCGCCCGGGTGCGGGCGTCTGTAGCGGGTGAAACGCCCGCCACGCCGCGCCTCGCGCACTTCTGTGCAGTCGCATCGCAAATCCCCGCCGAGCCGGCCGATGAACCTCGACATGGACCCCTTCGGCCGCACCTTCAATCGCCTGCTGGCCATCTTCGGCCTGTCGCTCGCCTTTGTCGCGATGGCCAGCATCCTCAGTCCGCGCACCAGTTCGGCGGGTTCGGCCGGCGTGTCCTCGCCCGAGGGCCCGGCGGTCCTCGGTCGCCTTATCGGCCGCGAGCACGAGATCGTCGTCAGCGCCGGCGACGCCGGGCCGCGCTACAGCGTGTACGACGCGAACGGCATGCTCCTGGCCGAGCGACTGACGATCGAGCAACTCGGCCGGCAGTTCGACGGCCTCGATCGCATGGTCATGCAGATGATGGGTCCGAACAGGCGCATCGGCGTCGTGGATGACGCGCACGAGCGGTCCGTCATCGGCGACCGCTGAGCCGGCTGCATTCCAGCAACCGACATCGCTAGACTCACGGCGTGAGCACAGCGGGCCAGAGCGGGCTCAGCAGGGGGCGACTCAGTCGGCCCATTGTCCTGTGCGCCCTTGAATACGAAGCCGAACACCTGCACGCGTCGGCTCGCCTCGAGCGCGAAGTGTCGATTCACTGCACGGGTCCGGGCGTCGAGGCGGTGCTCGATTTTCTCCTTGAACTCGACGGCAGCGACTTTGGCATCATTGTCTTTGCGGGCGTGGCGGGCGCGCTGATGCCGCGGCTGCGCGCCGGCGAGGTGCGCGTGGCTCGGCGGGTGATGAGCGATGATGGGGAGAAGTGGACCGCGACCTGGCCGCGCGATGAATCCGCGGCGCGGGGCCTGGCGATGTGCGACATGTTCACCAGCCGCCGCATCCTCCGCCTGCCCGAAGAACGCCGCAGTGCGCATGAGACGACCGGGGCGGCGCTGGTGGACACCGAATCCGCCGCGCTCGCCGCGTGGGCGACGCAGACGAACCACAAAAGCTGGGGCGTGGTGCGCGGCGTGAGCGACGATGTGCAGACCATCCTGCCCGACGGCATCGACCACTGGATCGGCCGCAATGGCCGCGTGCGGCCGTGGCGCATCGGCTACGACCTGCTCCGCCAGCCGCGCGCGATTTCGACGGTGCGCCGCATGGGCGAGGGCTCCAAGCTGGCGATGCGGGGAGTGGTGGGGGTGCTCGAGAACCTGCTCTGCGAGGAGGAGGCGCCGGCGTGAAGGGGTTTCCGATCGAGCCGCCGCTGCCGCTTGAGACGAGGCGGCTGCTGGTGGTGGGCGGGACGTTCGACCCGCCGCACCGCGCGCACCTGCGCCTGGCCCTGGAGGCGGCGGATGCGGCGCAGTGCGATCACGTCCTGTTCATCCCCGCGCAACAGTCGCCGCTCAAGCAGGCGCCGCAGACTCCGGACGGCCATCGCCTGGCGATGCTGCGCCTGGCGCTGGAGCATCAGCCGCGCACTTCGATCAGCACCTTCGAGATCGAGCGCACCGGCGCGAGTTACACGGTGGACACACTCGAAGCCCTGCGGGCAGCGCTGGCCGGCGAGGTGCAACTGCGGCTGTTCATGGGCAGCGACCAGCTCCGCACGTTCGACCGCTGGCGCCAGCCGGAGCGAATCGTGCAACTGGCCCGGCCGGTGGTCGTGTTGAGGCCGCCGGACACGCGCGAATCGCTGCGCGCCTCGAGCGCGCCGGCCGAGCGCCTGGCGTGGGTCGTCGATGTGCCGCTCGACTACGTCAGTTCGACCGAGGTTCGCCGGCGCCTGGCCAGCGGCGAAGAGGTCGCCGGTCTCATCGACCCGCGCGTGCATGAGTACATTCGCTCGCACCGTCTCTATGAAAGCGATGCCTCGCCGTGACCCGCGAGCCGCTGGATCGACTGCTCGTGCGGCTTGCGGCGGCGGGCGTGGCGGAGCCGTCAACCCTGGTCATCGAATGCGCCGGCGAGGTTGGCGCCGGCGCTGACTGGCCGCGCACGGCGATGAGCAGCCGCGTTCCCGTTTCGACAATTCAGCGCGCGGTCTTCCACCCCGCGGGCCTGGCTGAGGGATACTGCACCTACGCGATCCAGTGGGGACCGGCGATCGAGCGGCCGCGCGAGAGCATCGACGCACTCACCAGCTGCGAGCGACTGGCGTTGAATCTGCGCGACGCCGTACAAGTCGTGCAATCGCAGGGCATACCCGTGCGCCGCTTCGTGATCACCGGCTTCACCGAACCATGCGGCTCAATCGACCGCGTCTTCGCGCAGGCGCTGGCTGATGTGCTTGACACGCGCGTGTCGGTGCGCCCTTGCCGCGACGTGGCCGGGCGCGGGGCTGAAATCCTTGCGAGGCTCCGGCGCGACCGGCAGAAGTACACTTCCGTATCCCAGGCCATCAAGGCCCTTGCCGATGTCGAGGGCCGCGAACAGCGCATCTGGCGCAATCTGCAGCGGGCGCGCGAGATCGCGCGGCTGCTGGATTAATCTAGGAAGTGACGGGCTCTACTCATCCGCGCGCGACAAGGTCCAGTACTCGACCTCGATGGGCGCCTGGCGGCCGAAGATGGTGACGAGGACGCGCACGATGCCCTTGTCGGGCATGAACTCGTCGACGGTCCCTTCCATGTTCTCGAAGGGGCCTTCCTTGATCTTCACGACGTCGCCCTTGGTGAACTCGGCCTTGACCTGCGGCACCTCGTCGGGCTTGCGCGCGTCGTGGAGCATCTGCTCGACTTCGCTCTTGCTCATCGGCGTGGGCCGGCCGGCCGTGCCGACGAAGTCGCCCACGCCGGTCGTCTCCTTGATGAGGAAGAAGACGTCCTGGGGGATGCGGCCGTCGGGCTCGAGGCGCATCTCGACGAAGACGTAGCCCGGGTAGAGCTTGGTCTCGGTGATGCGCTGCTTGCCGCCCTTCATGGTCTTGGTCTTTTCCGTGGGCACGAGGATGCGGCCGACGAGATTGGTCAGCCCCTCGATCTGCACCTTGCGCAGCAGCGTCTCGCGGACGTAGTTCTCCTTGTTGGAGGCCACGCGGAGCACGAACCAGTCCATGCCGGGCTGGTAGATCGGTTCCTCGGGAATGTTCTCTTGCTGGTCGGTCACTTTGACTTCCACGGGATGGGGCTCGCTCACGCTGGGCTTAACGGTCATGGTATCGCCTCGGTGGACACTCGGCCGCGCTGGCTGCCGGGCAGCACGGTCAACCGAACAGGCTCTTGAAGAGGTCCACGAAGTAGCTGCCCCCCGTCAGGATGCCGATGGCGCTGAACAGTTCCTTAAAGAAGATGTCCACGACGAAGAGGATCGCGGCGATGGAGACGGCGACGATGACCACGACCCACGTCGAGCCGATGATCTCGCGCCGCGTCGTCCAGTTCACCTTCTTCAGCTCACCCTCGGTGGCGATGAAGAAATCCACCGTCTTGCGGTTGACGCCGTAGACCCAGTACACCAGCGCCGCCGCGGCGATGAGGAAGCCCGCCGCCAAGCCGCCGCGCAGGTAGATGTTCGCGCCCGTCAGCTGGTCGTAGATCCATACGGCTCCGGCCAGGCCGATGACGCCGACCGCGACGGAACTCATCACCCGCGTCCAGTAGCCCTGTTCCGGTTTGTAGATTGCGCCAGCCATGGGGATCGGTCAGACTCTGATTCGGGGAAAGGCAGCGCCGCTTGCCGCTGCGGGGGAAGGTTTCAAACACGGGCAGGAGGACTCGAACCCCCAACCTGCTGATTTGGAATCAGCTGCTCTACCAATTGAGCTACGCCCGTACGCGGGGCCGCGACGGCCCGCCTCGATCGATCCGCACGGGAGGGGTCAACCCGCCCGCGGGGTTATTTCCGCTTGATCTTATGCAGCGTGTGCTTGCGCAGTCTCGGAGAGAACTTCATCAGCCCCTCCTTGAGTTTCTCGGGCATTCCGCCCTTGAGGTTGATCTGCGTTCGGTAATTGAGGTCGTTGCTTTCCGTGCACTGGAGCCACACGTACTCGCGACCCGTTGACTTCTTAGCCATGATGGCGCTCCGCAGCCGCGACTAGGTCAGGCCGGCCTGGCGGCAGGCTCCGGATCGACTCGGCTGAGTCGATCCGGAGAGCCTGACGCCCAAGAACTGTTTACTCGATGACCTCGGTGACCACGCCCGAGCCGACGGTGCGGCCGCCTTCGCGGATGGCGAAGCGCAGGCCGGGTTCCATGGCGATGGGCTTACCCATGAGGTCCACTTCCATTTCGACGTGGTCGCCGGGCATGCACATTTCCACGCCGCCCAGCAGCGCCACGTTGCCCGTGACGTCGGTAGTGCGGAAGTAGAACTGCGGGCGGTAGCCGGTGAAGAAGGGGCTGTGACGGCCGCCTTCCTCCTTGGTCAGCACGTACACCTCGCCCTTGAACTTGGTGTGCGGGGTGATGCTGCCGGGCTTGGCGAGCACCTGGCCTCGCTCGAGTTCGGTTTTCTCGACGCCGCGGAGCAGGAGGCCGACGTTGTCGCCCGCCTGGCCCTGGTCGAGAGTCTTGTTGAACATCTCGACGCCGGTCACGACGGTCTTGCGGCTGTCGGGACGGAGGCCGACGATTTCGGCTTCGTCGCCGACCTTGACCACGCCGCGCTCGATGCGGCCGGTGCCGACCGTGCCGCGCCCCTTGATCGAGAACACGTCTTCAATCGACATGAGGAAGGGCTTGTCGGTCTCGCGCTGCGGCTCGGGAATGTACTTGTCCAGCGCATCCATGAGTTCCTGGATGCACTTGCTCTTCTCGGGATCGGTGGGGTTCTGCAGAGCCGGGAACGCAGCGCCGCGGATGATGGGCGCATCGTCGCCTGGGAAGTCGTACTTGCTGAGCAGCTCGCGGATCTCGAGTTCGACGAGTTCGAGCAGTTCCTCTTCATCGACGAGGTCGCACTTGTTGAGGAACACGACGATGTACGGCACGCCGACCTGGCGGGCGAGCAGGATGTGCTCGCGGGTCTGGGGCATGGGGCCGTCGGCGGCGGAGACGACGAGGATCGCCCCGTCCATCTGGGCCGCGCCCGTGATCATGTTCTTGACGTAGTCGGCGTGGCCGGGGCAGTCCACGTGCGCGTAGTGGCGCTTCTCCGACTCGTACTCGACGTGCGAGGTCGCGATGGTGAGAATCTTGGTGGGGTCGCGGCGGCCGTCGGATTCGGAGGCCTTGGCGACTTCGTCGTAGGGCTTGTACGTGCCCAGGCCCTTGGCGGCCTGCACGGCGGTAATCGCGGCCGTGAGGGTCGTCTTGCCGTGGTCCACGTGGCCGATCGTGCCCACGTTCACGTGGGGCTTGGTTCGTTCGAATACACCCTTAGCCATTGCAGGCAACCTCCAAACTTCGTACGCTCTGGTGAGCCGCCGACATGACGACCCGGTTTGTCGCGTGTGTTCCTTGATTGTAGTGCGGCAGCGCCGAAGCGCGATCTGACGCACCGTTCAACATCTCCGCCCGCGTCGGCTTCAGCCGGAGCGGGCATTTTCGACGGCGGGCCCGGCCCAGGCCGTCTGCAGAAAGCCACCGATGGGATTTGAACCCATGACCTCTCCCTTACCAAGGGAGTGCTCTACCACTGAGCTACGGTGGCAGCAGGCCCCCGATGCCGCTTGAAACCGCACTCCACTCGGATCGGGACGGTCAGAATATCCGCCCCATCAGGATGAAACAAGCGATCGCACGGACTGGTCCGCACTGATCGCCTGCGACCCGCGCCCACCGCTGGGCGATTCGGGATGTCAACCCTAGGCCCGAGCTGGAAAAAGGTCAATTCTCCCGGGAGCCGCCGCCTCGATTCACGCCTCGGCCGGAGAGAATACGGCCCTCACTGGAGTCCATCCAGGGCCGCCAGCAGCGCCGCCATCTGCTCGGGAGGCGGCATCTCGTGCCCCTTGCGCTCCAGCGCGACCAGCAGAGGCTTGGCGGCCCGGATCTGCCCCGTCTGGTACGCCTGCACGATCAGCGCCACCGTGCTCATCGACTTGATGAAACTGAGTTTGGCTTTCTCGAGCAGCCCTTTGCCTTCCAGCAGCGTCATCGCGGCCTTGAGGTGCAGCGCGAGCAGGAGGGTGTGGCGGTCGCTGCCTTCGACGCGAGCAAGTCGCGGCGGCAACTCGATCTCGGGCGCCTCGCGCACTTCAAGCCACTCGGGCAGCGCCAGCCCATCCGCCTGCACGGCCCGCGCCGCCGCTTGCGCCATGGCCACCCGCCCGAACATCTCGCGCAGCAGATGCTCGTGCCGGATCGACGCCAGCGCCCTCCACGTGGATTCAGAGACCACGGCGGGCCCAGTCGAGAGTGATCGCGAATTCGCTGCGGACACGCATGGAGCCTAGGTTCGATCGCGCTCGCGGGCGGAGCGGCGATGGCCGGTTGATGGAGAGACTGCTCTGGTGGCACGGCGCCACCCCCAGTTTCACGCGGCGGCTTTCGCCGGACTGCAACGAAGAAGAAGCTGCGGTTTTTTTGCCTTTCAGGCGGGTTTGGCGTTGCAGATGCGGCCTGGATACAGGATAATGTGCTCCACACTCGGCGCCGGCATTGGCCATCCCGTTCCTTTGCCGCCGGCATAGTCGGGTGAGAGGAGGCTCCAGCGATGCGTCGTTTCACCACGTCGTCGGCGATGGTTGTGGTCCTTGCCTGCTGCACACTCTTTCCGCCGTCGGCCACAGCCGGCCCAGCGGAGTCTGATCCCGCCGCAACCGAGATGCTGCGCCTCGGCCTGCGCGGCGTGTATTTCGTCCCCAACCAGGGGCAGTGGGCCGATAGCGAAGTTCACTACGGCCTGCGCTCGCGCGGCCTTGATGTCGCCTGCCGTCAGTCGGCCCTGACAATGCACATGGCGCGCGAAGCGAACGAATCAAACGCAACGACCAAAGCGAGCCCGAAGCGTGAGCGAGGAGGTGTTGGAGGCGCTTCGCACGAAGCATTCCTCGCTGACGCTTCGGGCTCGCTGCGGGAGTCCGCCGCGCTCGACCGCCTCACACTCACCATCACCTTCCCCGGCAGCCACGCCGTGCTGCCCGTCGGCGGCAACCCGCAAGCGGCGAAGTTCAACTACTTCGTCGGCGGGGAAGATCGCACCACGGCGAGCGACGTTCCCTCCTTCGGCGCCGTCATCTACGAGAACCTCTACGACGGCGTGGATCTGCACGTCATGGGCAATGACGATGGCGTGCTCAAGTACGAGTTCCATGTCGCGCCGGGAGCAGACTACTCACAGATCCGCATCGCCTACGACGGCATCGAGTCGCTGTGCATCGACGACGCCGGCGATCTGCACATCAACACGTCATTCGGCACCCTCGCCGACGGCGCGCCGGTGGTGTGGCAGGAAGATCTTCACCCCCTCCTCCGGCTCGGCGGGGGAGGGCCGGGGAGGGGGTCTTCTTCTGACTTCACTGAAGCGCCCGCCAATACCGCCGCGCATTTCTCGAATCACCCCCACCCTGACCCTCCCCCGCAAAGCCGGGGGAGGGAACCGGAGAGTGCTCCCTCGCGCCAACATCTCCCCGCCCGCTTCGAACTCTGCGATGCTCACACCTACCGCATCGCACTCGATGGCCCCGTCGATCCGACTCGCGAACTCATCATCGACCCCGAGCTGCAGTGGATGACCTACCTCGGCGGAATCAGAGAGGACGAAGGCCGCGGCATCGCCGTGGACAGCGCCGGCAACGCGCTGGTGACGGGCTGGACCCATTCAACCGACTTCGAAGGTCGGAACAACGCACACCACGGCGGCGATTTCGACGCGTTTGTCCTCAAGGTCAGCGCTTCAGGCGCCCTGCAATGGATGACCTACCTCGGAGGAACCGGTGGCGACTTTGGCGATGGCATCGCCTTGGACAGCGCCGGCAACGGGCTGGTGACGGGCTCGACCTTGTCATTTGACTTCGAAGGTCGGAATAACGCATACCACGGCGGCGTTTACTACGACGCGTTTATTGTCAAGGTCAGTGCCACAGGCGCTCTCCAGTGGATGACCTACCTCGGTGGAAGCGGCGACGACTATGGCATCGGCATCGCCGTGGACAGCGCCGGCAACGCGCTGGTGACGGGCTACGCCACTTCGGCCGACTTCGAAGGCCGGAACAACGCGCACCACGGCGGCGCCGACGACGCGTTCATCGTCAAGGTCAGCGCCTCGGGCGTCCTTCAGTGGATGAACTACCTTGGCGGAAGCCGCAATGACTATTGCTTTGGCATCGCAGTGGACAGCGCCGGCAACGCGCTGGTGACGGGCTGGACGTCCTCAACTGACTTCGAGGGCCGGAACAACGTCTTGCACGGCGGCGAATATGACGCCGACGCGTTTGCGGTGAAGGTCAATGCCTCGGGCGCCCTCCAGTGGATGAGCTACCTTGGCGGAAGCGACGGCGAATTTGGCTCCGGCATCGCCGTGGACAGCGCCGGCAACGCTCTGGTGATGGGCGCAACCTACTCGAGCGACTTCGAAGGTCGGAACAACGCACACCACGGCGGCGATTTCGACGCGTTTGTCCTCAAGGTCAGCGCCTCAGGCACGCTTCAGTGGATGATCTACCTCGGCGGAACTTCCTTTGATTGGGGCGGGCGCATCGCCGTTGACAGCGTCGGCAATGCGCTGGTAACGGGCTACACATACTCGACCGACTTCGAAGGTCGGAACAACGCATACCGCGGCGGCGTTTACTACGACGCGTTTGTTGTCAAGGTCAGTGCCACAGGCGCTCTCCAGTGGATGACCTACCTCGGTGGAAGCGGCGACGACTATGGCATCGGCATCGCAGTGGACAGCGCCGGCAACGCGCTGGTGACGGGCTACACCTTCTCGACCGATTTCGAAGGCCGGAACAACGTCAAGCACAACTACAATGACGCGTTTGTCGTCAAACTCCGCATCGCCGACGCTCCGCAATTGAGCGTCGCCGCGACCTGCCCCTCGGGCGGCCCCATCCATGTCTCATGGTCCGGCGCGACGCCCGGACGATTGGCCGCGCTGATCTTCGCAAGTGAACAAGGCGCGTTTGTTCTTCCGCCGCAGATGCCCTGCGCCGGCACGATCCTGGGTCTCGGCTCCCGCCAACTGCAGGTCGTCTGGACCGGCAACACCGGCCCCGACGGCAGCGGCGCCGTCGGCCGCACCGCCGGCCCCGGCGCTTGTGGCGGCTACCTGCAACTCCTCGACGTCCCAACCTGCGGCACGAGCAATGTGGTTCGCGTGGAGTAAGCCTCGCAGCGAGTGTTCAGGCGACATCTCGTCAGAAAAACGACGCGCCCCGGAGGTGCCTCTCCGGGGCGCGCCGACCTGAAAGGAGGATGGGCTCATTTCGTCCCGTGCCGCTTCAGCGCCGCCGGCGCCGCGTCATGGCGAGGCCGGCGAGGCCGAGCAGCGCGAGGCTTCCTGGTGCGGGAACGCTCTGCAGCGAGATGCGGAACATCGCATCGTTGTAGTCGCCGTCGTAGTGCCGGTAGTCCATGCGCAGATCTTCGATCGCGTAGTCGCCTGTCGCGGCGTCGTAGGCGAAGTTGAATCGATCGTCCTCCACATCCGTGCGGAACAGGTCATACTTGCTGCGCGGCGCGATCACCTCATAGGCGAAGTGCAGCACGCTGCCAGCTTCGAATTCGCCCACGAGCAGCACCGTTGCGCCGATCTCGCTGGCGTGGTTGTTGAAGAGCAGTTGGCCGAGGTCGCTCCCGTCGGCGTAGTGGATCACGTTGCTCTCGTCGCCCCAGCCGAGGAAGTAGAGTTGTCCGGTGTATCCCGCGCTGCTGCCGCGGAACTCGATGGTCGCGTTGGACGCCGCGCCCGACGGCGTGCGCACGGGCTCGCCCATGATGATGTCGCCGCGGCTCATGCCGGCCAGGCTCAGGACCGCCGCTGCTGCACACACACTGCTCATCAGGTTCTTGTTCATCGCGCTGTTCTCCGGGAGTCAATCCGGTGCGGGTTATCCGGCGGCATTCCCATCCGCCACGTGAACAAGATTCCAATTCACCGCGTCCGCACGCCAGCGGCGGCGATCGCGATTTGCCCGCGGATCGCGCCTGATGCCGTCTCGGCAATCGCGGTAAACGCGCACGTTCCCGGACCCTCGCCTGTGGGTTGCAACAGCGATCCACGAACAGGGCCGGCGTGACCCTAGAATCCGCCGCATGACCGACCTGTCGCGTTATCACCGCCAGATGCTCCTGGGGCAGATCGGCGCCGAGGGCCAGCAGCGCCTGCTTGCGGCGCACGCTGCGGTTATCGGCTGCGGCGCGCTGGGCTCGGGCGTGGCGGACATGCTCGCCCGCGCCGGCGTCGGCCGGCTCACGCTGGTCGATCGCGACCTGATCGAACTGACCAACCTCCAGCGCCAGGTCCTCTACGACGAGCAGGATCTCGCCGACGGCCTGCCCAAGGCCGAAGCCGCCCGCCGCCGCCTGCTGCGCGTGAACTCGAGTATCCGCATCGACGCCATCGTCGATGATGTGAATCCCTCCAACGTCGAAGCCGTCGCCTCGGGCGCGGACGTCATCATCGACGGCCTGGACAACTTTGAAACCCGCTATCTGCTCAACGATGTTTCCGTCAAGTACGGCGTCCCGTACATCTACGGCGGCGCGGTCGCCACGCACGGCATGACGGCCACGTTCCTGCCGCATGCTTCACCGGCCTGCCGGCCGGCGCGCGAGTGGGACGAGCACGCCGGCCCGTGTCTGCGCTGCGTGTTCGACGCCGCCCCACCGGCCGGCGCGAGTCTCACCTGCGATACTGCCGGCGTGCTCGGGCCGATGGTGGGGGTGATCAGCCAGTACGAGGCGGCCGAGGCGATCAAGATTCTCTGTGGTCGATTCGATGTCGTCAGCCGCGACCTCCTGTCGATGGACCTCTGGCACGGCGAGCACCAGCGGCTGGACGTGCGCGGCGCCTATCAGCCGGGGTTGTGCGTGTGCTGCGGGCAGGGGCGCTTCGAGCACCTTGCCGGCGCGTTCCGCGGCGCTGCGGCGTCGTTGTGCGGTCGCGACGCGGTCCAGATCGTGCCGCGCAGCGCTGCGGAAACTGATCTGCGTGCGCTGGCCGCGCGCCTCGAACCGCACGGCCGGGTCGAGTGCAATCGTTTCCTGCTTCGCGCGCGGCTCAACGACGCCTCCGGCCCAATCGAATTGACCGTCTTTCCCAACGGCCGGGCGATCATCAAGGGCACGAGCCGGCCGGAAGTGGCCCGCGGAATCTACGCGAAGTACCTGGGCGCGTGACACTGCAGCGACGCGAACGCCCGCGCTAAACTCCACTCTCTCGGGGCCAGTCCCCGCTCAACCTTGACCGAGGAGTGACAGACGATGACCTCATCCACGCAGTTCCTGGCCGGCAATCTTCGCATTACCCTGGGACTGGCCGACGCGCTCGCCAGGGACATCCCCGCCGACAAGTTCGCGTTCAAACCCCATCCGACGATCAACCATCCTGCATGGTGCTTCGGGCATCTGTCGCTCTATCCCGATCGCGCGTTCAATTCAATTCTCGGCCGCACGGATCTCGCGCGGACCAACGAACGCTTCACCAAACTCTTCGAACCGGGCAGCAAGTGCCTCGACGACGCCTCGATCTATCCCGCCAAGGATGAGATCATGGCGGAGTTGCGCGAACGCCACGCCGTCATGCTCGACTACCTGGAGACGGTCGATGACGAGGTCCTGCAGCGTCCCACGGCGCACGAGCGCTACGCCTCTCGTTTTCCGCAGATCGGGCACGTGCTGCACTTCCTTTTCGCCAACCACGTGACGATGCACCTGGGCCAGGTGTCGTCGTGGCGCCGCTGCATCGGGTTGCCTTCGGCGATGTGATCGCGTCGGCCGCGCCGATCCGGGCGCTGGTCAATCAGCCGGTTTCTGGTAGGGCGGGATGACGAGTTCCATCCCCAGTTGCAGGTCGCTGCTGCGTCCGAGCACATCGCGGTTCGCCTCCGCGATGATCGGATGCAGCGCGCCGTTGCCGTAGAACTTTGCCGCGATCTTCCACAGGCTGTCGCCATCGACGACGACGTATTTCGTGCTCCGCGTCAGGCGACGGAGTTCTTCGATGGAAATGGCGTCAAGTTTGGCGTCCCTGGGCGGCAGGCGCAGGTTCTGGCCCGCCTTGAGTTTGAGCGGGTCCACCAGCGGGTTCTCATGTGCGATGAGGACCCACTTGGACTTGTCGCCGAACCACTCCGCCGCGATCGACTCCATCGTGTCGCGGTGCTGCACGGTGTAAGGCGTGGTCGGCGGCGGCGGGGGGATGACGCTGCTCTCCCGGCCCGCCGGCGGCGCTTGCTCGCCGGGGTCGGGCTCGGGTTCAACCGTTCGCGGCTCAGGCTCGCGCTGCACCGGCGGCGGCTGTTCTTCGACGACCGGCTCGTCATCCGGATTCGTGCCGACGGTGTCTGACTCGAGAATGTTCAGCCCGTCGCCCGGTTCCACGTCGCTACGGGCAATGTCGGAAAAGACGAGGTACCACAGCACCACCCACCCGGCGAGCACGAGCAGCAGCAGGACGCCGATGCGGCTGGTTCCGGTCATGCTCAATCCTCCGGCCGGCGCGCGATCGTTCGTGCCGGTCCGCTTCGATCATATCGGCCGCCGGGCCCGGTCATACTGCACTAAGCCCCTGCGCCCGGGCCTTGGGCTTGCGGTGCGTGAGCACCATGGGCGATGCCACGCCGACCGAACTGTACGTGCCGATCATGATGCCGCAGAGCATGGCGAAGGCGAACGGCCGGATGCCCGTGCCGCCCTCGAAGTACATGATCACCAGCGCCAGCAGCGTCGTGCCCGAGGTGAGCAGCGTGCGGCTCATCGTCGAGTTGATCGACTTGTTCACGACTTCGGGCGTGGCCAGGGTCAGTTTGCCGCGGTTCTCGCGGATGCGGTCCATGACGATGATCGTGTCGTTGAGCGAGTAGCCGATGATCGTCAGCAGCGCCGCAATGACACCCATGTCGATCTTGAATGGCTCGATGAGCAGCACCCGCCCGAACGCCGTGTTGTACAGGTAGTGCGTGAGCGAGAGCATTCCCAGCGTGACGCACACGTCGTGCACCAGCGCCACCACCGCCGCCGCGGAGTAACGGAACGAGCCGAACCGCACCCAGATGTAGGCCAGGATGCCCAACAGGCTCAGCCCGATCGACACGACCGCCGTGGCGCGGAACTGTTCGGCGACGGTCGGCGAGATCGTCGTGATCTGATCGAGCGTCGGCGGCTCGGTGAGCGCGCTGGAAATGAGATTCCACTCCCGGTCCGCCACCAGTGATTTCCACAGATCGGGATTCTCGAACCAACTCACGCCCGAGACCGTGCTGTCCACCACCACCACGGCGTCGCTGTAGCGGCTCTCGCCGCCCGCGGATGCCTCGGCGTCGCGCGTGAGGCCCACGACGGTCGATTGCCGGCCGAGCAGCGCTTCAAACTCCGGGCTCCGCCGCTTCGTGTCGATGCGCTTCTGGATCTCCCCGAGCGACAGCGGAGGCTGGATGTTCTCGAGCACCACGGCCACCCCGCCGAGGTACTGGCTCACGCTCGTGCGCACGGTGGGCAGGTTGATGTTGTCGCCCAGTGAGTCTTTGAGGATCGGGTAGACCGGCGGGTTTTCGTCGGCGGCGAGATCGGATCCCTGGAACTCGACGATGCGCGGGATGTCGAGAATGTCGCCGAATGACTCGATGATCGCCGCTTCGACCGTACTCTGATCGTCGATGGTGGTCTTGATTGTGAACGCCGAGCCGCTGAAGCCTTCGCCCTCGACTTCATCGGCGTGCAGGTTGAAGACGTTGACGCTAAGGAAGGCCCGCTCCTGCTCGGGCGTGATGTCGCCGGCGGCGAGCGCCTGCTGCGCGTACGCCTTGATGCGGCCTTCGACCTCGGCGCGAGGCAGCTTGACCGGCTCGCCCTGCTCGTTGTTCTTGAACGAGAAAGTGACGGTCGTGCCGCCGAGGAATTCGGTATCGAGCATTTCGCGCCAGGTGGCGTACGTCAGCGCCAGACCCGCGATCACCGCGGTGGCGCTGAACATGTAGCAGAACTTGCGCAGGGCCACCCAGTTGATGTTCGGGTGCAGCGCCCGGCCCAGCGCGCTCCACGCCATTGGCAGCATGCTCAGGCGCTTGATGGTGCCCGTGGCCAGTCCGATGTCGAAGATCGTCCGCGTGATGAACAGCGCGGTGAACAGCGTCGAGACCACGCCGATACCCAGCGTGATGGCGAAGCCCTTGACGTCGGCCGACGCGGTGAATCCCAGCACAAAGCAGACGATCAGGTTCGTGACGTTGCCGTCCACGATGCTGCTCATGGCCTTTTCGTAGCCGAGCCGGATGGCGGTCTTCGTGTCGGCGCCGCCTTCCAGCTCTTCGCGTATGCGCTCGTAGATAAGCACGTTGGCGTCCACGGCCATGCCGAAGGTGAGCACGATGCCGGCGATGCCGGGCATGGTGAACGCCGCCTGGTTGAGCGCCATGGCCCCGAGGATGAACAGGCCGTTGAGAGCCAGGGCTACGTCGGCGATGGCGCCGCAGCGGAAGTAGTAGATGATCATGAAGATCGACACGACGACGAACGAGAGCACGCCCGCTTCCAGACCGCGCTTCAGGTTGTCGAGGCCGAGTTTGGGTCCCACCGTGTTCTGGGCGATGGGCCAGTCCGTAAGCTGGGCTTGCAGCGAGCCCGCGTTGAGCACCTTGAGCAGGTAGTCGATCTCCGACTGGGAGAAGTTGCCGGTGATCTCGCCCTGATCGGAGATGCGGCCGCGGATCTGCGGCGCCGAGAAGATTCGATCGTCGAGCACGATCGCCATCTTCCGATCAATGTTGTTGTCCGTCAGGTCGGAAAACAGCCGCGCGCCGGCCGCATCCAGTCGGAACGACACCGCGGGCCGGCCGGTGCGGTCGATGGTGCGCGAGGCGCCCGTCAGTTCCCACGGGCCGCTGGTCTCGGTCAGGGCTCGGTCGGGCGTCTGGTAGGCGAGCAGGTAAATGACGCCGTCGAACTCTTCGGCCACATAGCCGCGCGCCGCAAAGAAGCCTGCTGGATCGCTGGCAAGGAACTGCTGCTCGCGATCCTCATCCGCCCAGCCCTCGGGCCGATCGACGGCAAACCAGCGGACCGACTCGGAAGACCGCGTACCCGTGGGGCCACGCTCGCGCAGTTCCTGGCGCAGTTGCTGGAAGTTGAGCGGGTCAGAGTTCTCGGCGGTGATGCGAAACGCGAGCACACCCGCGCCGCGCAGCAGCGCGATCAGGTCTTTCGGGTCGTCGTAGCCACGGGCTCGACTGCGGTATGCGTCGTAGAGCGTGACCGCCTGGCTGACCTCGCTCTCGAGCACCGGAAACTGAGCCTTGAGCCGCGTGAGCGCCTCTTCGCGCACGCTCGGCCCCTCGATGTTCTTGCCCGTCGCGGCGTCGCGGACCATCTTGGGCGTCTTGTCCAGCGCCAGGATGCGCCGGACGTCTTCCACGTTGAGGCTCGTATTCATGATCGCCTGGCGCGCCTGCTCGAACACCTCATCCGCCTGGACGGCGGCGCGTTCGAGCGGCTCGAGGCGGATCTGCCACAGCGCGCGAACCCGGTCCGCCTCCGCCTGCAGATCGGCAACGTGGTTCCGCGCTTCGAGGTACGCGGCGATCGCATCGCGGGCCGCCTGCGGGTCCTCGGTTTCGGCCACGAGTTCGTCGATGCGCGCCTGCTGAGCCGCCTCATCGGGAATGCCGGCCATCCGCGGCAGTTCGATGGCGTCCACGCCGGCCTGTTCGGCGGCATTCAGTTTTTCGGTCACGACCGCCTGGGCCGCATCGGCTTGGTCCCGCGCCGCCTTCCTGGCCTGACGCGCCTGCTCCTCGATCGGAGCATAATCCGCCGCGAGGCGCTGGTAGCGGTCGTAGGCGGCGATGGCGTCGGCAAAGAGCGGTTCTCGTTCGGGCACCTCCGCCGAAAGGGCCGCGATGCGCGCCTCACGCTCGGCGCCGCTCAGCCGGAACACTTCATCGAGTTCGTAAGGCTGGATCGACGACGCGGCGAGCGCATCAAGATGCGCGTCGAGTTCCCGCCTCATTTCCTTCACTTCCGGCGAAGGCAGCGGCATCGAAATCTCGATCTGGTTCGTCCCCAGCGCCTCGATGCTGATGTCGTAGATGCCCCTCGGGTCGATGCGGTCGCGGATGACCGAGATCATCTGCGCCACCTGCGTCGAAGTCGGCTGGCGGCCGGTGTTGGCGTCGGGCTTGACGCCATAGAGAATGGTCACGCCGCCCGCGAGGTCCTTGCCGAGTTTCAGCTTTTCGCGCGGCGGAAATATCGCATTGGCGCAAAGCAGGACGGCGACGACGACGAGAATGATCTTCCACAGGTGAGTTCGCATGTGACCTTGTTCCGAAACAAACGGCCGACCCCTCGCGGTCGACCTGAAGAGACCGGCTCATCCGAGCCGCTGAATTGCCGGGCCGCGCGCGGCTGATCGCCGCCCGCCGCCGCGCCGCCGCTACCTGCCCCCGGACGCTGCTTCCCCCTCGCCCTCGGAGAGCACCTGCTGCACGGCGGACTTGGCGAAGCGCATCTTCACGTTGTTCGCCTCGTCCACCTTTAGCACCACTTCGCTGTCCTTGATTTCCACCACCGAGCCGATCAGCCCGCCGATCGTCTGCACCCGATCGTGTCGCTTGAGCGCCCCGAGCATCTGCTCGCGCTTCTTCTTTTCCTTGCGCTGGGCGGAACTGCTCGTCCAGATCATGACGACCATGATCAGCAGCAGGGGGATGAAGATAAAGGCGCTGCCCCACGGGTTGGCCGCCGGGGCACTCCCGCCGCCTCCCGCGCCGGGCGAGCCGCTGCTCGCTTCGCCCCCCGCGGGGGTCGGCGAGGCACCGGTGTCCGACGGGTTATCCGCCTGCGCGAGCGTCAAAATCGTGAAAGGGAACTCCATGGTGCGGTCCAATCGGCGTCGAGCGCCCTTCGAGAGAGCAGTTTGCGGTCCGTCAGGCGTCCTCGGCCAAGGCGACGTCCGCGCCGCCCAGCACCGGCCAGTCGGCCGTCAGCCGGGCCCAGTCATCATCCACCACGGCCTGGCGCGCGTCTGCCATCAGCCGTTGAAAGTGGGCTATGTTATGCAGGCTGACGAGGATGGGACCAAGCATCTCCTCGGCGAGGAAAAGATGCCGCAGGTACCCCCGGCTGAAACTCTCGCCGCAGGCCGGGCAGTCGCAGCCCGCCTCGATGGGCGATTCGTCCCGCGCGTGCACCGCATTGCGCAGCCGAACCGGCCCGCGCCGCGTGAAGGCGTTGGCGTTGCGCCCGTTGCGGGTCGGCAGGACGCAGTCGAACATGTCAACCCCCGCCCGCACCGCCATGATGAGGTCCCACTCGTAGCCGACTCCCATGAGATACCGAGGCCGGTCAGCGGGCAGCAGGGGGGCCGTGTGCTCCACGATGCGCCGGATCTCCTCCGTGCCCTCGCCCACCGCCACGCCGCCGATCGCATAACCGGGCAGGTCGATGCCGCACACCTGCTCGACGCTCCGCCGGCGGCGGTCGAGATCGGTGCCGCCCTGGACAATTCCAAAGAGCGCCTGTTCGTCCGGGCGCGCGTGGCTCGCGGCGCACCGCTCCAGCCAGGCAATGGTGCGCTCCATCGCGATATCAAGGCGCGCCGCGTAAGCGCCGCTTGCGTCTTCGCATGGTCCGCTGGGCGGGCAATCATCAAAGGCCATGATGATGTCGGCGCCGAGTTCGTTCTGCACCTGCATCGAGCGCTCGGGCGTGAGATCGACCATTGAACCGTCGATGATCGACTTGAACACCACGCCGTCGTCGGTGATGCGATTGATGTCCGACATCGAGAAGACCTGATAGCCGCCGCTGTCAGTCAGGATCGGTCCATCCCAGCGCATGAAGCGGTGCAGGCCGCCGAAGTGGGCGACTACGTCGCTGCCGGGCCGCAGCATGAGGTGGTAGGTGTTGCCGAGGATGATCTGCGAGCCGGTGCGCCTGACGAGTTCAGGCAGAAGGCCCTTGACGGACGCCTTGGTGCCCACGGGCATGAACGCGGGCGTGTCGAACGAGCCGTGCGGCGTGTGCACGACGCCCATCCGGGCGCCGCACGCGCGTGAGCGGGCTTTGATCTCGAATCGCAGCGCGGCCACCTGCTACGCGCCTCGCTTGCGCTCGGTGTCGCGCTGGAGGATGCCCTTTTCTCGCTCGGTGAGGCTGCCCATGCCCTGGTTGGCGATCTTGGCGAGAATGCGATCGACTTCGTCGAGTTCAGACTGTTCTTTCGCCTGTTTGCGGCGTTCGAAGAAGCCCGGCCGCCGGGCCGGCTTGCCGGTGAAGAACTCGCGCCCGCCGGCGGCTCCGCCCGAGTAGCGGCCGAAGGCGTGGTGCCCGCGCCGCTTGAGACCGTCGAGCGGCAGCCAGAGCGCCCAGTTGAGCCAGTTCGCGTGCCGGATGAGCAGCGCGCCAAGCGCGGCGCCGCCGATGTGCCCCGCCTGGCCGCCCGCGTTGTCCCCGCCGGTGTAGAGGACGAAGATGGCAATGACGAGCAGCCCGATCGCCAGCGTCTTGATGCGCATGCTGATGGGCAGGACGAAAAACAGAAACAGCGTGATGACCTGGTTGGGTCGCAGGTACGCGGCGGCAAAGAGCACGCCGAAGATCCCCGCAGACGCTCCCACCAGCGGCGTGGCGGGGTTATTGAACAGCACCAGCGGCAGGCCGCGCCCGATCATCAGCCCCGCCAGGTTGAGCAGCAGGTACAACGCCGCGCCCGCCACCCCGCACAGCAGGTAGAACGCGAGGTAGCGCCGACTGCCGAGGTAGTGCTCAACCATCGGCCCGAACACGTACAGCGCCAGCATGTTGAAGGCAATGTGCAGCACGCTGGCGTGCAGAAACTGAAACGTCAGAAAGCGCCAGACCTGGAAGTGAACGAGCGCCGTGGTCGTGGAGAAGTGGCCGAAGTAGGCCAGCGGCGCCATCGCCTGGAACACCGGCTCGCCCGTTGCCGCATTGACGCCCAGCAGCAGGTTCTGGGCAAACGCCGGCGCGAGCAGCGCATCGAGCACGAATACTGCGACGTTGAGGATGATGAGCCAGGTGTTAAACGACCAGCCCGACATCGCCGCCATGCCGGAGGGAAAGGGGCTGCCCCCGCCGTGGTCTTCACGCACGTATTGCCGGTCGTAGATGCCCATTGGTGAAGAGGAAGTCTATCCCCGGCGGCGACGGGCCGTGACTGATTCGAGAATCTTGCGCTCCTGCTCGCTCAATCCGGCGATCCCCTCGGCGCTGATCTTGGCCAGAATCCGGTCCACCACCTCTTCTTCGGTGGCCAGCCGATCGCCTTGCACGGCTCGCGGCTGCGTGCGCCGTTGCGTGTCCGGCGACGCCTCCAGCCGCACCTGGAAGGCCGTCGTCTCCAGGTTGGCCAGCGATCGTGGCGAGCGCACTACGACGTCATTGAGTTCATCGCGGTCCGGCGCCTGCTGCAGCGGCGGGGGGACATCGACGGTATCGACCGGCGCTTCGATAAACGCGTGCCGCCTCGCCGTGGTGATGCAGCAGAGCATCGCGAACCCGCCGAGGAACACGCCCGCGATCTGATCGACCAGCAGCGACGCGGACACCACCACCAGAGACAGACACAGCGCCACAGCGATCGAAACGCTCCGGCCGCGCCGCCGGCCGAGTGCGGCCATAAGCACGCTCTCGAGCGCGTGAGCCGCGTCGAGCGGATAGATCGGAATGAGATTCGCCGCGAGCACGATCAGGTTTGCATACCCGATCCACCACACCAGCAGCATCCACCAGGGCGGCCGGGCCTTGGCCACCAGCAGCCACTCGCCGAACGACTCGCCCGGCGTGAGCGGATGCGTGATCGTCGTGTACCAGTTGGGCGTGATCTCCATGAGCATGGGCCACAGCGCCGAGGCGAGCACGAGGCTGAGCAGCACGCCGCCGGTCGAGGCGATGAGCCGTCGCCGCCACGCCGCCGGCTGCTGGTGCTCGGAGAGACCGCCCAGGGGCCAGAGCACGATCGTCTCGGCGGCGCCTCCCATCCAGCGCGTCATGAGCGCCTTGCCGATTTCATGCGCGAAGACGACGATGACCAGCGCCAGCAGAGCCGTGGCCATGATGGCCGGGCCGCTGGCCGTCTCCTGGTCCGCCAGCCACGTCGAGCGAAGCATCTCCACCGCGATGAGCAGAATGAGCAGCGCGTGCACGCGCAGGCGCACGCCCATGAGGCGTCCCACCGGCAGCGACCACGCCGCAACGTCATCGGCCAGGCGCCACCAGCCGAGCCTTTCGCTTCGGCGCGACCTGCGGGTTGAACGGTCAAACGGGCTCATGGCAATGGCGCTCGTACAAGGTCATCGCGGCGATGCTCTTGGCGTCGATGAGTTCGCCGCCGTCGATCATGGACCATACCTGCTCGCGCGGCGCGGCGACGACGGCAATTTCCTCACTCTGTTCGAGACACTGACCCACGTGCTCAAGTCCGGTCGCGAGGTAGGCGTGCATCTGCTCGTCGCAGAATCCTGGCGAGGTGAAAAACGTGCCGAGATGCCGCACCTGGTTCGCCTCATATCCCGTTTCCTCAATGAGTTCGCGCCGCGCCGTGGCCGCCGGCTCTTCGCCCGCCTCGATCCCGCCGGCGCAAAACTCCCAGAGGATTCTATTGACGACCGCCCGGTGGTTGCGGATGAGCACCAGCCGCCCGTCGGGCAGCACCGGCACCACCACCACCGCCCCCGGCCCGCGCACCGCATCCAGGACCACGCGGTGGCCGTTTCGGTGCACTTCCAGTTCCTCAAAAGCAAATCGCCGGCCCTGGTGAATCAGCCGCGATTTCGTCGTCCCGGCCATGTCGTCTTCCTCTGGTAGAGTTTAGCCTTGGCTCGCTTCGCTGCGTCCCGATTCGCGGTCCAAATCACTCCGCAAGCTCCAAGCCGGGGTCAAATCCGGTACAATGCGCCCACCCTGCACCCCTTGAAGGAGGATTGCGATGTCCGTTCCCCGAACCGTGCTCCTGGCCTGCACCTTGGCCGCCTTCAGTTTGGCCTCCGTTCCCATGGCCGCTACGGCCCAGGTTTCCGCCGCCCCCGGCGCCGCCCAGCCCGAGCAGCCCAAGCCGATCTACGACGAGCAGGCCGACGCGAGCAAGCAGATCGAGGCCGCCGTCGCCAGAGCGAAGGAGGAAAACCGGCGCGTGCTCATCCAGTGGGGCGCCAACTGGTGCTCCTGGTGCCGCGTGCTGCACAACACCTTCCAGACCGATGCGAAGATCAGGCGCAAACTGCTCTACGAATACGACGTCGTCTACGTGGACATCGGCAAGCTCGATAAGAACATGGAACTCGCCGCCTCCTACGGCGCGAACCTCAAGGACGCCGGCGTGCCCTACCTCACCATCCTCGATGGTGAAGGCAAGGTCGTCACCAATCAGCGCACCGATGATCTGGAAGTCAAGGGCGTCAAAGAGCAGAGCCACGATCCGGCCAAGGTGCTCGAGTTTCTCGAGAAGCACCAGGCGGCGTACCTCGACGCCGAAGCCGTGCTCAGCGAAGCGATGACCAAGGCCCGCGAGAGCGATCGCGTCGTCTTCGTGCACTTCGGCGCGCCGTGGTGCGGCTGGTGCCACCGCCTCGAAGACTGGCTCGCCAGGAACGAGATCAGCAAGATCCTCGCCAAGGACTTCGTCGAGGTGAAGATCGACACCGATCGCATGATCGGCGGCGCTGAAATGCTCAACCGCTATCGCAAGTCGGAATCCGGCGGGATTCCGTGGTTTGCCTTCCTCGACGCCAAGGGCGAAACCATCGTCACCAGCGACGGGCCCAACGGCAACGTCGGCTGCCCGTGGACCGACGAAGAGATCAACGCGTTCGGCGACATGCTCCGCAAGGCCCGGCGCAACCTCTCTGATGCCGCGGTCGATCGCCTGCTGGCCACCATGCGCGACGCCCGCGAAGCGGCGAAGTAACGTCAAGCCGCGCCGATCCGCAACTCACGATACATCACGCGTTCACGCCTCGCCCGCGCGAGGCGTGAACTGCATTCTGGCTTCGAACGCGCGGCCGCGCCGGTAGGCGTCCAGCGCCATGACTCGCCCGCCCAGCGGTTGCAGTTCGAGCACCTCAACCGCGCCTGAAGCGCACGCAATGTGCAGCGAATTCAGCACCGTGCCCGGCGCTGCGTCGTGCGATTCATCGGGCCAGTCGCGCACGCGAATCAGCCGCACCTCATCGCCATCCAGGTTGACCGTGCAGCCCGGCCAGGGGTTGAGCCCGTGAATCCAGGCGCGAACGCGCTCGGCGGGCAGCGCAAAATCCGTCGTGCCTTCGCGCTTGGCCAACTTGGGCGCGCTGGTCGCGTTGCGCTCATCCTGCGGCTGCGGCTCAAGTGTGCCCGCGCGAAACTGCTCCAGCACCCGCGCCACGACCCCCGGCCCGAGCAGCGCCAGCCGGTCGTGCAGTTCGCCCGCCGTTTCATTCGAGCCGATCGGCGTGGATTCGGTCGCGAGGATGTCGCCGGCATCCATGCGCTGGGCCAGCGTGATGACGCTGACCCCGGTTGTCGCGCAGCCATCCATCATCGCCCGCTGGATCGGCGCTGCCCCGCGATATGCCGGCAGGATCGAGCCGTGCAGATTGATGGCGAACACGCCCTCGAGCAGCGCGGGCCCGATCTTCTGGCCGAACGCGATGACCACGAACGCCTGTGCATCTGCCGAGCGCACCCGCTCGACGACCTCCGGCTCGTTTACCCGCGCCGGCTTGATGCACGCCAGGCCTTGCTCGTGGGCCCACTGGGCCACGGGCGTGGGCGTCAACTGCCGCTTGCGTCCCGCGGGTTTATCCGGCTGCGATACGACGAGAGTGATCTCGAATCGATCGCGCTGCGCGCAGAGAAATTGCAGCGTCGGCAGGCCAAAGGCCCCGCTGCCGAAGTACACCAGTCGCATGGGTTTGCCGTCGGCGCTCAAGGTGCCAAACCATAGGTCCGCCGCGCGATTGTGCGGGTCACGGCGTCCCCGCGCGCTCGAGTTCCTTGAGCACGCGGCGGTTGGCGAGTTTGGCCATCTGGCCGAAGCGGTGGATGATGAGCCGGCCGTCGAGGTGGTCGTACTCATGCTGCCACACGCGCGCGAGCAGTTCGCCGCTGCGGAGCGTGAAGCGGTTGCCCTCAAGGTCCGTCGCCTCGATCGAGATCGTCGGCGGCCGCCAGACGTCGCCGAGTACATCCGGCAGGCTCAGGCATCCCTCCTCGTGCGCTTCGAGGCCGCCTTCGGGCTCGCGCAGCACGGGATTGATGTACACGCGGTCGGGCTCGTCGTCGGCTCCGCTGTTGGTGACGAACATCCGCCAGGCCAGGCCGACCTGCGGCGCGGCCAGCCCCACGCCGCGCGCCTCGCGCATGAGATCGAGCATGCGGGCGGCGACGCTTCGCGTTTCGTCGGTGATGTCCTCAAGCGGGCGCGCCGTGCGCAGCAGGGCCGGATGGGGGTATCGGAGGATGCGCAGAGATGCCGGATCGACGCTCATCGGGCGATGGTAGGCCTCGCTGCGCCTGTGCAGCGCTGCAGTTGGGGCCGGCCACGCGGTTGACGCGCGCAGCGCCAATCTCTATTGTGAAAGCCGCTTTGCCGCAAAGGCAGACAGGCCCCGGGCCTGAACCCATCCAATAATCTGGACGATAGGCGGAACGGGCGATGGCGACACCAGGCAGCAGAGGAATGCTCATTGGCGTGGTTCAAGCGTAAAGAAGGCAACGGCTCATCCGACGGCGAGGGGGGCGGTGGGCTGAACATCCAGCCGGAGAAGGCGCGCGCGTGGTTCAACCAGGCGCGGACTGCCGCCGATACGCGCAATTACCCCTACGCCATCCAGTGCTACCTCAACGGCATCAAGTTTGACCCGACCAACCTCGAAGCCCACAAGAGCCTCTGGGAGATCGCCAGCCTCCACGTCAAGACCGGCGGCAAGCCCGCCACCGGCAAGGAAATCCGCGAGATGCGCGGCGACAACCGGCCCGTCGATCGCCTTGCCGCGGCCGAACTTGCCTGGATGACCGACGTCCTCAACTCGAACCTCAATCTCAAGTTCCTCAATGAGGCGGCCGGCCTCGGGCTGAGCGACGTCGCCCTGCATTTTGGCGGCATCGGCATCAACGTGCTCGGCCGCTCCACAAAGAAGCCTTCCAAGAACGCCTTTGTCCAGTACGTGGACCTCTTCGAGGAAATCGGCGCCTACGAGATGGCCGTCAAGGTCGGCGAGGTGGCGCTGAGCCTCGATCGCACCGACGCCGCCCTCCAGGCCCGCATCCGCAACCTCTCCGCCCAGGCGACCATGGACAAGGGCCGCTACGACACCAACGTCGGTCAGGAAGGTTCCTACCGCGGCTCGATCCGCGACGCCGAAGCCCAGAAGCTGCTCACTGAAGAGGACAACTACGCGGCCGGCACCGACCAGATGCTTCGCCGCATTCAGACGGCGCGGGCCGAGTGGCAGGCGAACCCGCTCGATCCCAATGCCATCCAGCGCTACGCCGAAGCGATGGGTAAATCAGGCGATGAGAAGCTCGAGACCGAGGCCATCGCCGTCTTCCGCAAAGGCTACGAAGACACCTCCGAGTATCGCTTCCGCATGCAGGCCGGCGATATCAAGCTCATGCAGGCGCGGCGGAAACTCCGCGCTCTCAAAGAGAAGGCCGAGGAAACCGGCGATCCCGTCGACCAGGCCCGCGTTGAAAAAGGCGAGCGCGAAATCCTCACGGCCGAAGTTGGCGAGTACCGCGAGCGCTGCGAGAAGTATCCCACCGACCTCGGGCTGCGCTTCGAACTGGGCAGGCGCCTCTACGAACTGGGCGAGTACGACGAGGCGATTCCCTCGCTTCAGGAAGCTCAGAACGACGCGCGTCATCGCTCCAAAGCACAGCACCTCATCGGCCTGTGCTTTCTAAAGCACGAGTGGTTCGACGAGGCGGTCGAGTCGCTGCGCACCGCTGTGGACAACTACGAGTTCAAGGATGACGATGCGCACCTGGCCATGCGCTACGACCTCATGTCGGCTCTGCAGGCGCACGCGCGGGAGAACGACGATCTCGCTGCGGCCGAGGAAGCCGGCGAGCACGCCAAGACCATCGCGCTCAAGCAACTGTCCTTCCGCGACATCCGCAGCAAGCGCGACGAAATCCGCCAGTTGATCAAAGATATCAAGGCAAAGCAGTGATGGCATGAGCGACGTGGTCGTGGTCATTCCCGCCCGTTACGCATCCAGTCGCTTCCCCGGGAAACCACTGGCCGCCCGCACCGGCCGCCCCCTCATTCAGCACGTCTGCGAGCGCGCTGCTCTGGCGACCTGCGCTTCGCGTGTGCTCGTCGCCACCGATGACTCGCGCATCGCCAAGGCGGTGCAGGGCTTTGGCGGCGAAGTCGTCATGACCCGCGCCGATCATCCCAACGGCACCAGCCGCCTGGCCGAAGTCGCCCGCGACCTCGCGCACGGCACGATCGTCGTCAACGTGCAGGGCGATGAGCCCGACATCGATCCCGCGCTGATCGACAAGGCCGCCCAGGCGCTGGGCGACGCCGACATGTGCACCGTCGCCTCGCCTTTTGCCGCCGACGAAGATCCGGCCAACCCGAACATCGTCAAGGTTGTTGTCGATCGCATGGGCCGGGCCCTGTACTTCTCGCGGGCGCTCATCCCCTTCAAGCGCGATGCGATCGGCCCGAGCCAGCCGCTCAAGCACGTCGGGCTGTATTCCTACCGCCGCGAGTTTCTCATCGAGTACGTCGGCATGACGCCCACGCCGCTCGAACGCACCGAGCATCTCGAACAGTTGCGCGTGCTCGAACACGGCCGGCGCATCCAGGTCGTCATCGCCGATGCGCGCCACCACGGCATCGACACGCCCGAGCAGTACAACGAATTCGTCAAGCGCTGGCTCGCAGAGCATCCGGCGTAGTGCGCGGCGCCGCGGAGCGGAGACGCGCGTTGAGCGCTCGCCCAACGTTCCAGCACGAAGACACATCGACACGAAGACACGACGACTGGAATGACGATTGAACTCGTCTTCGCTGTAACTTGGCGCCACGGTGCCTTCGTGCTGCAGAGTTGGACTCCCGGCGTCACGGCACGCGCAGCATCAGCCGTTCGTGCGTCCAGCCCAGCGGGCCCAGCACCTTCACCTGCTCGCGGCTCTGCTCGGCGGCAAGGCCCAGCTCCGGCACGTACCACGCGCGGGTCGTCTCGTTCACTTTGGCGCGCGCGAGGTCCAGCACCAACGTCCGCTCAAACACCGCCGCATGGTCCATGCGGTCGTGCGGCAGGCGCAGGGCCTGATCCGGCCGGCGGCGCAGCGTCTGCGTCGCCTGGCCGCGGTCGATCATCGCCGAGGGGTCATCAAGGGGCCGCACGGTAACGGCGTGCTCGCTCGCGTGCTCCTGCCCGACCTCCATGCCCGCCATGATGAGCGGCAGCGGGGGCTCAAACGTCGTCACCGCGTTGTTGGGGTAATCCGTCGTCTGCACCAGCAGCAGGTCGCCATCCTGCTCGCGCACCAGCGCCGCCCGCTGCCCTTCGATCACGGTGCGCCACGAGTCATTCGGAGCCGAGGCGACGTCCATTTCGATGACCTCATCGACGCGTCCATCAACGATGATCGCAAACTCACGCCGGCCCGCCTCGAAGTGCTCCAGCGAAGCGCCGGCGGGCAGATCGCCGGTGCTCTGTTCGTCGCCGAGCCATTGCGTCGCCTCAAAGCCCGGCAGTGAACCGGCCTCACGCTCGCGGGCGCACCCCGCCAGATTCAGCGCCATCAGCATCAGGACGATCAAACCAGGGCGGAGAAGCGGTTCCATGAACAAGGCTAGCGGGCTCGCGCCAGTCGCGGCTGCGGACAATTTCGCTCCGGCCATGCGGCCGGGCCGATCGTTTTCGGTAGCATTGAGCAGCGAACCAGCGCCCATGTCCAGCCGCGACCCCATCCCGACGCTTCGCCAGCGCCTGTCCAGCGCGCGAGTCGAACTTGCGCTCGTCGGCGTCGCCGGCCGCCTGACCGCGGCGCTGTGGCAGTGGCTGCTGCTCGCGGCGGCTGTCGTGGTTGTCGATGCGCTCTGGCCGCTGCCTCCGTGGCTGCGGCTGGGGCTCGGGCTCGTGCTGCTGGCCGGGGCGGCTCGTCTCATCTGGCGATGCATCCCGCCGCGTGCCATCCGCCACGCCTCACCCGCTCGGCTGGCGCGCGAGATCGAGCAGCGCTGCAGCCTGCGGCACAATCCGCTCATCTCCGCCGTGCAATTGCAGGTGGCGCCGTCGCTCGCAGCCCCGGCAGACGTCGGCGCCCTGCTTCGCGCCCGCACGAGCGAGCAGGGCGAAGCCGCAGCGCGCGGAACCGAGTCGCGGCGCCTCACCGCCACCGCCGCGCGCCGCCGCTCGCTGCTCGCGCTGCTCGGGGCGCTCGCGTTCATCGTCGCCGCCGGCTTGACCGCGCCGCGGCCGGTCGCCGCCGTCGCCCTGCGCCTCATCGACCCATTCGGCGATCATCCACCCTACACCCCGCTGGTCTTTGACATCTCGTTCGAGCCGCAGTGCGATGAAGTTGTCTATGGCGACAGCGCTGCGATCCAGGTGCGCATCACCGGCGGCGAGCCGGCCAGCGCCGATCTCGTCTGCCGCGACCTCGATGATCGCGCCGCCGAGCCCGTTCGCCTGCCGCTTCAACCCGGCGATGCGGACGCCAGTGAGCAGTGCTTCACCGGCACGCTGCGCGACTGTCGCGAGCCGGTGCAGGTCATGATCGACACGCCGCGCGGCCGCAGCGAGTGGATCGCCATCACCCCGCGCCTCGAGCCTCGCTGGGAGTCGCGCACGCTGATCATCCGCGGTCCGACCTACGGCTCGGCGCTGGATCTCCGCCGCCTGCCGCTGGGCGAGAAGCCCGAGCCGATCCGCGTCCTGCAGGCGAGCCATCTCACGCTCGAAGCCACCTCAACCCTGCCGCTCAGCGCGCTCCGCGCCACCGGCCAGGGCGCGAGCGACGGGTTGGTTTCTCAAGATGCGCACGCCGCGACGTGGAACTGGGACGCCGCCGCCGTCGGCGTGCACGAGATTGCGCTCCGTCTGATCGGTCCGACCGGGCTCGCTTCGACCCCCACGCCGTTGCGCATCGAAGTTGTGGCCGATGCGCCGCCGCAGGTGTCGATCGCGCAGCCGCCGCCGCGCGCTGCGGCACTGGCGGATCAGCGCTTTACCGCGCAAGTGCAGGCGAGCGATGACCTCGGCGTCTCGCAAGTTGAACTTACGGCACAGGTCTGGCGCGAAGGCGAACTTATCGCCCAGGCGCCCCAGCCGCTGGATGCGCCGCAGGAATCGGGCGGCCGCAGCGCCGCTGCCGCGGAGATCGACCTGTCGCAGCTGGAACTTCAACCGGGCGACACCGTGCGCCTCCAGGCGACCGCCGCCGACAACCGGCCCGATGAGTTCGGCGGGCCGCAGAACTCCGCCGCGGCGGCGTGCGATATTCTCATCATCGACGAGGCGACGTACTCCGCGTGCAGCGGCGGCAGCGCGCAGGCAGGCAGCGGCGCCTCGCCATCGAGCGCTTCAGGCGCCGGCGCCAGTGAAGGGCAAGGCGGCGGAGAATCCGCCGGCGCTCAGTCTGACGCGGACGCGGCGGGCGAGGCGCCAGGCGGCAGCGGAGCACCCGATGCTCAGTCCGGCGAATCCGATGCCGGCGGTGAGGGCCAGCAGCCCGGCCAGGGCGCTTCCGGTGATTCGCCGGCCCAGAGCGGCACACCAGGTTTGGGCCAGGGACAAAACGCCAACCCCGATTCCCCGACCGGCGGTGCGGCTGCAATGACCTCCGGCGAGACATCCGCTTCGAGCGCGCTGCTTGACGAAGCGCGCAGTCGATCGCTCATCAATCGAGACGGCGCCGCCGAACCCGTCGCCGGCCGCAGCGACCCAGACAGTCCGCGCCGGCATCTGACCGAACTTGACGACCCCGCCGCGCCGCCCGAAATCGCCGCGAGCCGGTCAACGGTCCGCTCGCAGCAGGCGCAGCAGAGCGAACCGGGCGAAGCGCTCGGCACAATCCCTGCGCGCTATCGCGACCTCGCGGCCCGCTACTTCCGTCGCCTGGCGAGCCAGCAGGCCGCGTCCGACACGAAGGAGACTATCGATGAGCCTTGATCTCCGCCGCCTCGCGCTCGCAGCCGCAATGGTGCTGCCGATCATTGAGCCGCTGCGCCTCGTGCCGGCGGCGCAGGATCCGCCGCAGGAGGCCGCGGTCGTTCAGGTGGCGCATCTCGTTTACGACCAGAACAAGACCGCCCAGTGCTTTGCCTCAGGCTACCTCGATCTGCTCACGCGCGAAACGGAAATCAAAGTCAATCGCGAGCCGGCCCGCATCGCGCTCGACTCGCCCCAACTCTACGACTACCCCTTCGCGGTGCTCAGCGGCGAGGGCGCATTCACGTTCACGGATGAACAGTTCACCGCCATCCGCCAGTACATCGAGCGCGGCGGCTTCATTCTCGCCTCGGCCGGCTGTTCGAGCGCCGACTGGAACCGTTCGTTCAGGCACGAGATCGCGCAGGTGTTCGCCGATGTTCCTCTCGAGCCGCTCGAACTGGACGAGGACATCTTCCAGACCGTCTTTCACATCACCAGCCTGCGCACCAAGACGAACAAAGCCAGCGTGCAACTCTACGGGCTGCGCTTCAACGGCCGGCTCGCCATGATCTACTCGCCCGAGGGGCTCAACGACACCGGCAACGCAGGCGGCGGCTGCTGCTGCTGCGGCGGCAACGAGATCCGCGACGCCAAGTACATCAACGCGAACGTCCTCGCCTGGGTTCTTACGCACTGAGAATCAGCCGCAAAGAGGCACAGAAGACACAAAAAGAAAAGAAGCAAAGAGGCTTGGGAAACGCCGTTCGGACGAGATCGAATCAATTCTTCTCTTGCGCATTTTGAGCCTTTTTGCGGCTAAATCTCTTCACTCTTCGTGAATTCTCTTCGTGGCCTTCGTGCGCTTTGTGGTAAACATTGGACGTGCGGCAATCAGGAGGCGTGCCACGCGTCGAGCAGGTTCGCCGCCGCGTCATGGTACAGGCTCACCAGCAGGTCGCGCGGCAGCCGCTTGCCCTCAAGCACCGGCGATGCGTTCGAATCAAATCGCTCCGGCTCCACCATCGCCAGGTCCGGATCGGCAATCGGCGACAGCCCGTGGTGATCCGTCTCCCACATCAGGCGCAGCGCGTAGTAGCGGCTCGCGTAGAGATCGAATGCCTGTTCTTCATCGGCGGCGAGATGCCCCATGCCCATGGCCGTCGCCGTCGGTTTGAGGTGTTCATCCGTCGTGACGATGTCCGAGCCGAAGAGGATGCGGCCCTTCCACCGGGTCAGAAACTCCACGACGCGCTGGCGCGGCTGGCGCGAGATTTCGCGGATCATCCATTTCGTCGCCGAAGTGTCGAGATGCAGATTGTCGTGCCGCTGCAGCAGCGCGTCGAGAAAATCGAGATCTTCCGGATAGCCGCCCATGTGCGCGGCGATCCACGGCACATCGCCGAACTCGTCAAGCACGCGCTCCAGCGGTTTGTATTGATCGAGCTTGGTGCCGTAGCGCTTCGCGTCGGCGTATTTGGTGGCAAACCACGTGTCGGGATCAGCCACGTGGGTCATGAACATCATGCCGCATTGCCGGGCGACCTCCATCGCCTCGCGCCGATGCGGCCCGTCGAGCGCGAAGAGATCCGGCTCGCCCAGTTCGATGCCGATGTCGCGCGAGCGCGGCGCGGCCCAGAACTTGCAGATGCGGCAGCCGATCGCGGCGTAGCGCTCGATGCGGTCGAGCCAGTCGGTCGTGAACGCCTTGCGCCGGTCGCTGGCGCCCCACTGCGGCACGGCGATGTAGCGCAGGCGCTGCCCGAACAGTTCGCGCGTCACTTCCACGTGTTCGAGATGCGTCATGGAATAGACTTGCTGCACGCCGAACAGCTCCGCCGCGCGCCGGTAGATCTCGACGGCCTTCGTCCCGTTGATGTGCGTGTGCACATCGGTGATCGGCGCCGGCGGCGGACCAAGGCGCCTGGCCTCGGTGCGATAGTCGAGGCCGTGCAGGTTTGCGGCGTGGACAGCAGGCTGGCTGGGCATGGGTGATCGATGGTAGTCGCGCAAGTCAAACCCGACGCCTCGCCAGCAGCCTCAGCCATGCCGCGCATCGCGCTGGCCCACGACTGGCTCGTGGGCATGCGCGGCGGCGAGCGCGTGCTCGACCGGCTCGCGACTCTGTTCGGACCCACCGATCTCTTTTTGATGGTGCACGACGCGTCGCGCCGCTACACGCCGGCGCTCGATGCGTGCACCATCCACACCTCATCGCTGCAGCGCTGGCCCGGCGCCGCGGGCCGGTTGCGCCGCTGGTACCTGCCGCTCTATCCGCGCGCGGTGGAGTCGCTGCGCCTCGAGCCGCGCTTCGATCTGCTCATTTCCACAAGTTCGGCGATGATCAAGGCCATCATGCCGCCGATGCGCCGCGACGGCCGCGGCCGCGCGCCGCATCTGTGCTACTGCCACTGCCCGGCCCGCTACCTCTGGTCGCTGAGGGAAGAGTACAGCAGCGGGGGCTGGGCCGGGCATCTCCGCCGCGCCGGCTTTGGCGTCTTTGGCAATCGACTGCGCCGCTATGACCGCGAGACCTGCGATCGCGTGGACACCTTCCTTGCCAACAGCGCCCACACCGCGCGGGCTATCCAGTCCTGCTATGGGCGCGAAGCAACCGTCGTGCACCCGCCCGTGGACACGGGCTTCTTCACGCCCGGGCCGGGCATCGGGCGCGGCGAGCACTTTCTCGTCATCTCCGCGCTCGAGCCCTACAAGCGCATCGACCTCGCCATTCACGCGGCCAACGCGCTGCGCGTGCCGCTGCGCATCGGCGGCGACGGTTCGCAGGCCGGCTTTCTGCGCCGACTCGCCGGACCAACCGTCACCTTCCTCGGCCCGCTCGACAACCAGCAGACGCGCGATGAATACCGAACTGCGCGAGCCCTGCTCTTTCCCGGCATCGAGGACTTCGGCATTGTTCCCGTCGAAGCCATGGCGTGCGGCTGCCCCATCATCGCCCTGCATCGCGGGGGCGCCGAAGACTGGATGACGGATCGCGTCGGCGTGCGATTCGAACAGCAGAGCGCTGCGGCGCTGTGCGAAGCGATGCGGCAGTTTGAATCGACGGCAATCGACGCCGACGCCTGCCGCCGCAATGCCCTGCGCTTCGACGTGCCGACTTTTGACGCGGCAATGCAGCGGCAAGTCGCTCGCATTCTCGATTCATGATCGACCCGTGTGCCCTGCTGACCGCTGTTGGATCGGTGGCCCAACATTTTCAACACAAGGCACAGAGTCACCAGGAAGATCGAATCGGCACGACCCGATTCTCATTGCCTCGGCGCCTCGGCGCCTTCTGCCTTCGTGCCTTTGAGTCTTCGTGTTCAAATCGTGGGGCGCTCTGTGTGCGTCTTGCGGCAGGGCGGCTTCAAGGCTGCGGCACCTGCGCGTCGTTGCTCACCGCGCAGCCGGGCACTTCGACCAGTTGCAGCCAGCCGCCACAGGCGCCGGTGCCGGCGCTGCCCGAGACCATGCCGCTGCCGTTGCCGGTGCCGAAGTTGTTAATGAGGCGCACGCT